>NZ_JAPZSR010000280.1:0-10494 GCF_027531875.1 Microcystis sp. LE19-84.1B
CAAGCTTTTCTGGTCGGAACCCCCTAAGCCGAGTTTTCAAGGTGCTGCGCCGTCCACTTGGTTTTCGAGACTGGCCTTTTAATTCTAACGTAAAGCCAACCTAGAACGGCGGGGTTTCAGACCCAAAATTTCCGATGACCGAAAACCCCTAAAGGTACGCCCAACTGTTGACAAGCGGCGATCGCATTTTCTCAAGCTTTTTCCGGGGCAATCCGTCCCACCCAGGCTAGACAGGGGGAAGGAGCGGCCCGAAACTGATACAAAGATACGTCTAAACCATTAGCC
Organism: Microcystis sp. LE19-84.1B; assembly: GCF_027531875.1. NCBI lineage: Bacteria > Bacillati > Cyanobacteriota > Cyanophyceae > Chroococcales > Microcystaceae > Microcystis > Microcystis sp. LE19-84.1B. The sequence continues at coordinate 286 of NZ_JAPZSR010000280.1, forward strand.
AAACAGCGATAGGGGGGAGATATTGAGAAAGTTTCTGCTTGGGCGACGGTGTGAAAAGCGCGTAAATGGGGAAAACTGCGGTAGGTTTTTTGAATAATATGATCTATCGCCAAAGAAACGGAAGCCATGCTGACTAAATGGGCGACGGGAGTGGCAAAAAAAGAAGTGAGATAAAAAGGCAGCCAATCCTAGGCAAAATTAACAATTAAATCGTACTGATGTTGTACTTGTTGAGCGTAGTGCCACATATTGGCCAAAACGGCATTTTCGGGCATGAAAATCGGGGCTTGCCGGCCTTGACTTTGGGCGGAAATCTGGGCATTTCCTGCTATAGTGATTAAGGGAATATCATGCAATTGCGAGGCTTCTGGAGCCACTACCCGCACCGCATACCCTTGCTTATTCAGAGTGCGAGCGAGATCATAAAGAGTTAATTCTAGGCCACCGCCGTCCCCCGATCCCAAAAATCCCACGGGAGTGGAGAGAAATAACAGTTTTCCACTCAATTCTGCACCTCAGTGGATGTGGTTTCAGTGAAGGAAGTATCCTGTACGTCATCATCTTCCGGTTCACCAGTGGTTTCCAGGGGAGCAATATCTAAACGGGGCGGTAATTGCAGATTTAACTGTCTGATTGCCCAGCGTGCTGTTTCTTGCACTTCCTCATCGGAATCATCGAGGGCATGACAAATTAATTGACTGATCTGAGACATGATATCGTAGAGTCTGGTTAAATCCCGGATAGCATTTTTCCGCACTTGGGGATTTTTATCCTGGAGAGAGATAGCCAAAGCTTGGTTCATCGGTCGCAGGGAGCGGGTACAGATTTGAGCGAGAGCTTCTAGGGTTAAACTGCGTTCGTAGGAATCCCCATCCACCATACTATCGACTAAAGGCTGCATTGCCCTAGAATCGGACATCTGTGCCAGCTTCCAAACCGCCCGTCTGCGGGTGCGGGGATCATCATCACGCAGACTTTCAATCAAACTCAGGATTAAGTCTGCGTTCGGGATGCGGGAGGTAGCTTGTACGGGCAAAGAAGGCTCGAACTCGAAATCGTCTTCCCTATTGCCATTAATGTCACTGCCAGTTTTGGTGTCCGCATCGAAGGAATTACCATTGCCCCCGGAAAAGTTGTCGAGTGGGTTTTTAGGATTGACGTAAGTTGTCTTTTTGGGCCGTTTTGAGGCTTTGCCCTTGGGACGATATTGGAAGAAAAGCGATAGTAAAACTCCCAATAAAGCGATGGATAAGAGAGCCGAGCCAGCAATTAACGGTATTGGTGAAGTCTCGTTTTTGGCGGCTGCGTTGGCGGCCGTGGCGGTTTGACCTAGATACTTCTGGATATTAGCGATCGCATTTTGAGCAAATGTATCGTTCGGACGTTGTGCCAGAGCTTGTTGAAATTTTCCGAGGGCGAGTTGGTAATTTCTTTGGGCTGTAGCTTCGTAACCAGCTTTCATCAACTGATCGTAAGTGGCGACAGTCTGGGGTTGCTCTAACCTAGGGGGAGTTTGAGCGTTAGCCTTGGGTAAAGCCTGAAAATGATGACCCCAACTGCTCACACCGATAGCTAACAAAAATAGGAAATTGGGTTTGATCATAGAATTAATGCAACTGTTTAGGGGGGGGGGGAGGGTAAAAGTATGATAGCCTAAAAGCCGTAAATGAAAAGCACTTAACTCCAGAGATAGGTCATAGACCACGATGATTGGGAAAGGCCTCCGGTGAGCGTGGGGCGAATAGTACGGCTCCTAGTAGGGATTATCTGTGAAAAACTGGCTTAATTAAGCTTGCACAGGCGTTTTCCGCCACGTTCGACCTTGAATAGTCGTGTGGAATTGCCAATTAGCTACGGTTTCTGGATAATCGCCCCGATAGTGACCGCCGCGGCTTTCTGCTCGTAATAAGGCACTTTCCAGAATTAAGTCAGCGATATCTAGAAGATTTAATGTCTCGATCGCTATTCTTATTTCTAACTGCACCGAGGGACACAAAAATAATTGTCCTTTGTCGGGGAGAAGATTCTGGAGAAATTGGCCCATCTTTAAGGATTCTAACTGTTGTTTCCACTTTTGCACCCGTAGGATAGCAGTTTCTAACTCATTTTGAAATCGGCAAATTCCCGCATTTTCCCACATTAAAATCGGTAATTCTCTCCGTACTTTTTGCCAGTATTCCTGTTCTTCTTGCCAATTTTCTGCGATTTCTAAGGGTTTTTCTGGTCTTTCCCCCAGCAAGTTTTCCGGCTCTAGACCTATTGCAGCTAAACTTGCCGCAAAGACAATACATTCCAAGAGAGAATTACTGGCTAAACGATTGGCTCCATGAACACCTGTACTAGCTGTCTCGCCGATCGCATACAAACCGGGTAGAGAAGTGCGGGCGTTTAAATCGGTGGCCACTCCTCCCATCCAATAGTGAGCGGCGGGGGCGACGGGAATCAGCTCCTCAAGCACATTAATGCCCCATTTTTGACAGATGCGGATAATATTGGGAAAACGATAACGCAGACGCTCCGGTTCGATTGGTCTTAAATCTAGATATACTTTGGCATGGGCGGGATCGTCGGAGGTTTTCTGCAAATGGCTAAAAATTGCCCGACTCACCACATCCCGGGGAGCCAATTCTCCGGCCGGATGATAATCGAAGGCAAAACGCCGCCCCTGGGCATCAATTAAATGCGCTCCTTCGCCGCGCACCGCCTCACTAATTAAAAACCGCGGCGCCCCCGGCACAGTCAAAGCGGTGGGGTGAAACTGAAAAAATTCCGGGTCGCGAATCACTGCCCCAGCACGCCAAGCGAGGGCGACTCCATCCCCGGTGCTAACGGCGGGATTGGTAGTTTGGGCATAGACTTGACCGCCGCCTCCCGTAGCCAGAATGACTGCTTGCGCTCGTAGCCAACAGAGATGATCTTGATGGAGTAAACAAATACCTTGACAGCGTTGCCCTTCTGAATCAAGCCACAGTTTCAGTGCGATCGCTTGGGGAATAATGGTAATATTGGGGCGTTCGACCACTTTTTCCATCAGGGTACTGACGATCGCTCTCCCCGTGCGATCGGCTGCGTGCAGTACCCTGGCCTGGGAATGGGCAGCCTCAAGAGTGCGGGCTAAGTCGTCTCCAGAGCGATCAAAACTAACTCCTAACCGCAGCAAATCAGCGATCGCTTGGGGGGCCTTCTCGACTAAAAACTGCACGGCATAGCGATCGCATAAGCCCGCTCCAGCTTTCAGGGTATCTTCTAAATGGAAAACGGGGGAATCTGCCGGGGACGTGGCTGCCGCAATTCCTCCCTGCGCCCAATCACTAGCCCCAGTTTTTAAATCTTCTTTGGTAATTAAACCCACCTTTAAGTTAGGGGGTAAACACAGTGCGGCATACAATCCCGCCGCTCCCGATCCCACCACTAAAACATCTTGATAACTCGGCAGTTGCGAGGAAACGACCATGTAGGAGTTAATTGATAAATTCTATTTATTCTAGCACTTCATTTCTCTATAGCTCTGGCCAAAATCCCCAGTCTTTTCCTTGGGGCAGTATGCCAGATTCTTTATTTTGCCTCTTGCCTTCAGAAGCTGATCACTGAAAAAGGTGAGCGATCGCTCACCTAGGAATTTTTTTAAAACCGTAATTAACTGGATTTAGTAAACTCCGGGGTTAAAACGGTCATCACCCTCGATAAATTCTTTAGAAGGCTCAGTAACGGTGAATTTCTCTAGATTAGCCTGTAAACGCTCTTTTTGAGTGTCCGAGAGTCCGGGGATATTGAGGACATCTTCCACTTCTTCGTAGGGGGCGTTTTTGATGATTTTACCGGCTAAATTGGGATAGAACCCTCTCAAGTCCCGGAAATCGCGAATATCACTGTTATTAAGGTCGATTTTCGCCCCAAATTCTGTGGTTAGTTTAGCATCAGCCGCATTTAAGACCGCCACAGGATGAGAAGGAAGGGCGATCGAGGTAAGATTGAGAGCTTGAGCGGGAACTTTGCCCCAAAAACTCCCGATAATCAAGGCAATTACCGCCAGCAGACGAACAAGATTCTTCATTGCAGTTGTGGTCTCCTAAAACCAAGGCAAATTAACGATTAGGACAAGAAATTAAGCCGTCAGCTTTCCGACTAGGCATAGGGTGGGTAGTTGGGATTTGCCACCGCAGCCTAGCTATTAGCTGAACGCTGATAGCTAGTTAAAAAAGTTATATCATGCCATTAGACCAGATCATAACCTAGTTTGCCGTCCTAGGGGAAGGGTTTTGCGGTTTTGGGGTTTGATCACAAGGAACAAGTTGGTTAGGACAATCTAAATCGCTAAAACCCTTTTCTGGCAAGGATTTTCCTGCTGCCATCCAGCGGCTGCTACAGTTGAATTTCCCTATCTCCCTACTTCCCCCATTTCCTCATTCCCCTATCCCCTAATGCAATTATTACAAATCCCTAAAATTATCAATGAAGAACAGCACTCCTATGGCATCATAAACTGTTGCTTGTCTTGAAATATATAATAAGGAAGACACAATTATGGCTCTCCAATTGGGTGATATCGTTCCAGATTTTACACAAGATTCTAGTGAAGGTCCGATTTCTTTTCACCAGTGGGTAGGAGATAGCTGGGTGGTGCTGTTCTCGCACCCGGCTGATTATACTCCCGTTTGTACCACGGAATTAGGTACGGTGGCTAGTCTTAAGTCAGAATTTGAGCGCCGCAATGTTAAAGTGATCGCTTTGAGTGTCGATAGCGCCGAATCCCATCGGGGTTGGATTAATGACATCAACGAAACTCAAAACACTACCGTTAACTATCCGATTATCGCCGATGGCGATCGCAAAGTGTCCGATCTCTACGGCATGATTCACCCCAATTCCCTCAATAATCTCACGGTACGTTCGGTGTTTATTATCGATCCCAACAAAAAATTACGTTTAACTATTACCTATCCTGCCAGCACGGGACGCAATTTTAACGAAATCCTGCGCGTAATCGACTCCCTGCAGCTCACCGATAACTATCAGGTGGCTACCCCGGCTAACTGGACCGACGGTGGCGATTGTGTGGTGGTTCCCTCTATTCCCACTGAAGAAGCTCGCAGCAAATTCCCCAAAGGGGTTGAAGAAATCAAACCCTATCTACGCATGACTCCCCAACCTAATAAGTAATTAGTAATCGGTAATCGGTGAACCATATCCTGGAAAACTGGCAATCCGAAAACCATAAAGTCGTCAGGGAGGGTTAGCCATCCGTTATAACGGATAGCCAACCCCTGGCAACGGGGGATTTATCTCCCCATATCATTTATTAGTTTGATTGTCAATATATTTTTTCATAGTTTCCCTAGATGTGTTAGCGGCAGTAGTACCGAAAAGCAATTTCTTGGCTGGGTTAAAGACAATTCATCGACATCTATCTTAACTATAAGTTAAATTAATGTTTAACAAAAATCGGCTTAAGACTAAAAGAACAATGAACATTATGGCTCCAAATGCTTAGTAGTGGTTAGTTTAGCTAGATTGTAGATCGATGAAATTATCTAGAGATCGAGCAAGTATCCTCAAGAATTCTGGGTTAGATCTATAAGTAAATTTTATTTTAAGTTTATTTAAGACTGTCATTACTAATGCAAGGCTGAGTCAGGGAGATTTTCCCGTAGTATCAGAAATGAAACTCGCTCCAATCGTTCACTCTGAGGACGAGCGAGAGGCAATTGTAGAGACTGCCGCTTTCACTGGCATTTAATTAAGAGGAACAACCGATGGCAACAATTTATAAAGTCACCCTGAAAACACCCGATGGCGAGCAGACAATTAATGTTCAAGACGATGAGTACATTCTCGATGCAGCCGAAGAACAAGGACTAGACTTACCTTATTCCTGCCGTGCGGGAGCTTGCTCCAACTGTGCTGGTAAACTTCAATCTGGTAGTGTCGATCAATCCGATCAATCCTTCTTAGATGACGATCAAATTGAAGCGGGTTATGTCCTCACCTGCGTCGCCTATCCCACCTCTGACTGTGTGATCCTCACCCACCAAGAAGAAGAAGCTTTGAAGTAATCTTCAAGATTGTCAGAAAACTCCCGTTAAGTGCTATCTATGGTGCTTAACGGGAGTTATTTTATGGCTCAAAAAATTTTTTCCCTAAACACTTGTGTGTTTTAGCTAAGGGTGCTATGATTGATAATCGTGGAATTAATGGGTCGGTGCCCGAGTGGTTAATGGGGGCGGACTGTAAATCCGTTGGCTACGCCTACGCTGGTTCGAATCCGGCCCGGCCCACCACGATCAATGCCCGTGTAGCTCAGTGGTAGAGCACACCCTTGGTAAGGGTGAGGTCATGAGTTCAATCCTCATCACGGGCTTTCTCTTCCCTGCTCATTCTCAATCAGCCGTTGAAGGATGAGATTAAGTAAGTCTTCAGCACTATGGCGTTAACAGAAGTTATCCCCTAGCCCGATTAGGCATCGATCGCTTAAAATGGTCAAAATTAACTTATTTGTTGGCTCATGTCTCCCCTCGACAACATCGCTAAACTGTCTCACCTCACCCGCACAGATGTTCAGAAAAATTGGTTGATCGCTACAGCAGCGGAAAAACCAATTCAACCCGTCACCCTCAATGAAAAACAATACATTATTTGGCCGGCTGGCAGACAAATCCAATATCTAACTCAAAAAATTATTGTCCCCGAACATTTAGCCGGTTATCCTTTAGAGGGAATGGAACTGAGATTAATCCTAACTTGGTGGGCCGAAGATGTCAAAATTTATGTTAATAATCAATTTATCCAAGCAGGAGACCTCTTTGATTCTTCCACGCGCATTTTACTTTCTAACTCGGTCTCTACTGGTCAAGAAATCGTTGTTACTCTCCGTTTAGTCAGTCCCCATCATGATATTGGTGGTTTGATGAAATCCCAGTTAATCTATGAATATAGCCAAGCGATCGATCCTAGTTTTGTTGCTGATGAATTAACCATTCTCCATAATTATCTACAAACTTTTTATCCTGAAAACTTAGCAGCTTTTACCGCTACTCTCGATAATATTGACTGGGATAATGTCACCAACAAAGATAAATTTAATCGCTCCCTAGAATCAATTCGTCAATCCCTACAACTCCTCGCTCAACCTCTGAAAGAACGCAGTTTTCATCTTCTCGGTCACGCACATTTGGATATGGCTTGGTTGTGGCCGTTGGCAGAAACTTGGCAAGTGGCAAAAAACACTTTTATCTCAGTTTTAAACCTCCAAAAAGATTTTCCCGCCCTCATATTTGGTCATTCTAGCCCCCTAATTTACGAATGGATAGAAAAACATCATCCTGACCTGTTTCAAGCAATTATAGAGGCATATAAAGGGCAATCCTGGGAACTTTTGGGCGGAATGTGGGTAGAACCAGAAGTCAATTTAATCTCCGGGGAATCCCTATTTCGACAGCTGCTTTATGGACAAAAATATTTTCAAGAAAAATTTGGACAAATCACTAAAACCGCTTGGCTGCCGGATACCTTTGGGTTTCCCTACCAATTGCCGCAAATTCTTAAATCCTTTGGCATCAAATACTTTGTAACCGGGAAACTACATTGGAATGATACGACTAAATTTCCCCACGGTTTTTTCTGGTGGCAATCTCCTGATGGTAGTAAAATTCTTTCTCTCATGTCTCCTCCCAATGTTGCCGGAGTTATGGATACTAACCCAATTATTATGACCGATCATGCTCTCAATTGGGAACAGCAAACCGGCTTAAAAGATATTTTTTGGCTGCCCGGAGTTGGCGACCATGGCGGCGGTCCGACTCGTGATATGTTAGAAGTAGCCCAACGTTGGCAAAAATCTCCTTTTTTCCCCCAGTTAAAATTTAGCCAAGCAACAAATTATCTGGACAGTCTGGAGACAAGTAATCTTCCTATCTGGGATGATGAATTATATCTAGAATTCCATCGGGGTTGTTATACCACTCACTCTGACCAAAAAGCCTATAATCGTTACTGTGAAATCCTCTTGTATCAAGGGGAATTATGGTCTTCTCTGGCTAATATCTTACTAGAGATTCCCTATCCGAAAGTCGAGATAGAATCCGCCTGGAAAAAGGTTTTATTAAATCAGTTTCATGATATACTGCCCGGTACTTCTATACCCGAAGTGTTTAGGGATGCCAATCAGTTATGGCGGCAAGTTATCAGCACAGGTGAAGCAATTTTACATCAAGCTTTACAGGCAATTGCCCCTCAAATTAATTTACCTAATCCCCCCCATCCCCAAGCAAAACCTTTTCTAGTTTTTAATTCTCTTAACTGGGAAAGAACCCAGGTTATCTCTTTACCTATAGAATCTGTCAATTGTTCAGTTTATGGCTTAAATAATTGTCTCTGTACCTCGCAATTATCCCACGACAATCAGCTATTATTTCTCGCTGAAAATATTCCTTCTGTGGGTTATAAGTTATTTTGGTTAGTTCCCAATCAGCAAGCAGCCGAGCAAAATTTAATTAACTGCCAATTTATTTTAGATAATGGCTTGCTTAAAGTTACTATTAACTCAGAAACGGGGGATATAGATAGTATATTTGATGTAATTAATCAAAAAGAAATCCTGCAAGCTGCCGGTAATCAATTACAGGCATTTAAAGATCAAGGACAATATTGGGACGCTTGGAATATCGATCCGAATTATCAACAATATCCCTTACCTAAAACAGTATTAAAATCGATCGAATGCTTAGAATATGGTCCTTTGCGCTGGCAGATTCGCGTGATCAGAAGTTTAGCTGATTCGGAATTTTGTCAAGATTATATCTTAGAAAAAGATTCTCCTATTCTCCAGATTAAAACTATTGTTAATTGGCAGCAAGAACATACTTTAGTAAAAACCGCTTTTCCTCTCAGTCTCAACAGCAATTTTACCACCTATGAAATTGCCTGTGGTGCGATCGAGCGTTACCACGAACCAGAATCGCCAAAATGGGAAGTTTACGGGCATAAATGGGCAGATTTAACCGATAGAGAGGCAAACTATGGGGTTAGTCTTTTAAATAATAATAAATATGGCTATGATGCTACTAACCAGCAACTGCGATTAACTCTGTTGAGAAGTCCCCGATGGCCCGATCCCGAGGCGGATCTGGGAAAACAAGAATTTACCTATGCAATATATCCCCATCAAGGGGACTGGAAAACGGCGAAAACTGTCCATCATGCTTGGCAGTTAAACTCACCTGTCACCGTTATTTTTATTACTAATTCTTCCCGATCAAACCGGTTGCCACCCGTGGCACAATGGTTAAAATTCTCGGCCGATAACTTAATTTTAATGAGTTTCAAACAAAGTGAAACATCCGCTCGGAGTTGGGTAATGCGCGTTTATGAATGTCAGGGAGAAAACGCTGTTATTGATTGGCAAAATCAATTACAATTAACAATAAAAGAATCGATCGACGGTTTAGAAAGAGCGATCGATCCTATGGAGCAAATTTCTCCTTGGCAAATAGCCACATGGTTATTAAAGAATTAATCTTCGTGATCTTCAAAAGGATCGCTTAATTCTGCTGCTGGCGGTCCAAAAGCGGTATAAAGAGCTAAAGCGGTAATCCCCACCAAAGCGGCAGCGATCGAAATACCCAAAATTGTTGCAGTTTCCATAAAATAAAATTTGCTTAGATACAGTTTGTATCTTATCTTAACAAAATATAACCGATCTCGCCGCCAATAGCGATCGCTAATCGGGCCAGTTGAGGGTAAGTGCATCTTAACAATCCTTGACAAAATGAACTTTATGTGAGTTGCCTACCCACGATTCAGGCATATTTGAGGAGAATTTGCCATCTCAATTAAATAGGGTAACTATTCTGATGGACTGGTAAGCTGCCCGCGCATTTAAATTGCTTGTTGAAATAAGGCACTCTTGCAACATGAAAATGCGTCTTAGCTGATCATTTGAAATGCCTACAGGGCAAACAGATCACAAAATTGGCCAATTGTCAATAGCGCTTGAGATGCGCTTGCCATGATCTCATGCCCGACAATTTTCTAAAAGGATCAACTAGAATAGCGATCGAACTAAACCAGAAGAATTATTATGAAGAAACTCCTACAGGGACTAGAAAAGTTCCAGAGTGGTTATTTTGATGAACATCGGCAATTATTTGAGCAACTCTCCCACGGACAAAAACCGAGAATCCTGTTTATCACCTGTTCCGATTCCCGTATCGA
>NZ_JAPZSR010000297.1:0-1779 GCF_027531875.1 Microcystis sp. LE19-84.1B
AAATACTAATGAACTACTGGACACAAAATCCTGAAGTTCTTACGCAGATAGGGTTTGAGGCAAAAATTTTCAAATTTGACCTTTAGACCATTATAGCTTGTTTCGGGGCAGAAAACCAGCAAAAACATGGCTACAGAGGGAATCGCTGACTCTAGAGATTAATGACACCATCTGTTACAATCAGGTTAGCGATCACTATACAGCCAACTCTACGGAATCGCTCTACTCTAGATACAGTCAACGGTACAGCCATTTTCAAGTAAAAAATGTACCCAGTAGCCTCTTTTCAATTTTTTCTTAGAAGCGACCTGCAGTAAGGGTTTTGTTAATTTTTTAGTATTTATGTATGGGGGAAGTCCAGATATAAAAATGAATAAGTCCAGAATGCAAGACCTATCACGAATGCAGCCAAGAATTTAAAATCAGAAGGAATAAGAATCCTGTCAACAAATGTTGATGGGCAGTCGGAAGTTTAAGCTTGTGGAGAGACTGTAAGACTCGTTGGGACTCTCTCAAAAAGCAGGTTTCTGTGAAGCAAGAATTTCCCATCACACACCTTCCCATTGTGATGGCTAGATTGTCAAGTCTGTTCATCCCTGGTCCGCGCAAATAACACCTAAGATAGCGAACGTTAAAACTAAAATTTCAATACATTTGTGCCTTAAGCGCCTAAAAGCCTTGCTTTGCGAGGCTTTTACTATTAGTTGATTCGTTCTATGTAAGATATTGGCTAGAGCCAGCGATCGCTTAATAATGAAAGCATAGGTGCGCCTTTTCTGAGAATTGATTACATTTCTTAACCCCAAAAATGAGAATTGACTACATTTCTTAACCCAAATATCTTACATTTCTTAACTAAAAAAATTGAGATTAGCTATTGACAACGACAAAACAAGGCTGCTATCTTTAAAGATGCGGGAGTAATGAAGGCAGAAAAACGAAATGGATTTCTGAATCCTCCATGATTTCAGCACTGTACACTTTCTATGAAAACAACAAAAAGGTCTATTACCATGGCAGTTGAAAAAACCAACTCTTCCTCTAGCTTGGCTGAAGTTATTGATCGTATCCTTGACAAAGGTATCGTTATTGATGCCTGGGCTCGCGTATCTCTGGTGGGCATCGAATTATTAGCGATTGAAGCTCGTGTAGTTATCGCTTCGGTTGAAACCTACCTCAAATATGCTGAAGCCGTTGGTCTGACTCAATCTGCGGCGGTTCCTGCTTAAGGATTGCTCCCAGATTCTCCCATCTGCTCAGTGAAAACCCTACAGGGTTTTGCAGATTCTTAGCTTTTCTTTGATCCCTATTGAGTTTAGTTACCCCTCTCTTGGGGCGCAATAGTCTATAAATGATCAGGTTGACACGGCAACGGATAGCGAAAACAAAGCTAGACCCATACAAATTATTTTTGTAAACGTGATTTTGTCCTTTGTAGCTAGGTTTACCCCCTATCACCAGATTATGAGACTCACTATTTTTCGGAATAGAAAGTCATTTTTGGAGTGGAAGCTGCGCCCCTGAGATGCGGTAGCTCGATAGATAAATTTTGGGATCAGCACTGTACACTTTCTATACAACTAACAAACAAGGTCTATTACCATGGCAGTCGAAAAAACCAACTCTTCCTCTAGCTTGGCTGAAGTTATTGATCGCATCCTTGACAAAGGTATCGTTATTGATGCCTGGGCTCGCGTATCTCTGGTGGGCATCGAATTATTAGCGATTGAAGCTCGTGTAGTCATCGCTTCGGTTGAAACCTACCTCAAATATGCTGAA
>NZ_JAPZSR010000207.1:0-5602 GCF_027531875.1 Microcystis sp. LE19-84.1B
ATTTTTGCCTCAAACCCTATCGGCGTAAGAACTTCAGGATTTTGTGTCCAGTAGTTCATTAGTATTTCATTGCTTGAACTCAGGCTCTGTAAGACTTTTAGCCATAGCTAGTATGTTTATACGGGGGAAGTCCAGATATAAGATGAACGTAGGTTGGGTTGAAGCATGAAACCCAACGCCCGATTATGTTACGCTACCGCTAACCCATCCTACAAATAATTGTGCCTCCCTACTTATTCAAAGAGGGCGAATGCAATTCGCCCCGACAATAATATTTATTATCGCGCCAATGGTAGGGGCGCACCGCGTGCGCCCAAAATGTCCTATAGATATTTCTTCAAAATTCAGATGCACCCATAACAATCCTCTTTTGTCAAGGCAGAAATGTTTAAGAATTGTGTCGCTGTGGTCATTAGTTTTATCCCGACTCTGTGGATATCTCCTCTCCCCTAGAGTCTTAACAAGTAATTGAGATGCACGGGCAGCTAATCTACTGAGAAACCCAAAAAATGCGTCTTTGATTAGGATCCCGTCGGGGACTTTGTTCCCCCATCACTTGCCGCGCTTGACTAGGATCGAAGCTGCGACTAAATTGACCGCGCAATTGATTGACGCGTTCCTCCTTTTCTTGGGCTGCCAAACGCACTTCTTCTAATTTTGCCTGTTGCATCTGTTGGTAGGGGAGCAAACGAGCGATCGCAAAAACCGCCGTGATGGAAATGGCGCTATAGGCAATAATTCGCAGCCAAATCTCGATAACTTGCCAGTTTTGGGATTTATTGCCGCTTTTTGGCTTTTTTTGTGGTTTTTTGTTGGTTTGGTTTCGTGTTCGTGCGGTCATAGATTGGGGGTTGGGGAGTGGGGTAATGGGGAATTGGGGTAGTGGGGAGATGGGGTAGTGGGGAGATGGGGTAGTGGGGAATTTAGCTGAAATTTCCCTATCACCCTAAATCCCTATCACCCTAAATCCCTATCCCCTAGTTTAAGATACAAAAAACCCCAATCAGTCTATCCTATAGCTAGGTTAGACGGGATCAGGGTTTATTGAAAGCGACTTTACTTATAAAGTTCCGTCGCTAGACGAAAAGCCAAAATCCCGGGGATTAAAGCAATTACCAGAGCGACTAGAACTTGAGTATCAGAAAGCATTGCTGATTATCTCCTCATAAAGATATTCATCCAATACTTTCCGACATCATCGGGGTTCTCTGCATCATTTCGTTACAAGACTTCATATCTCCCCCCCCGATGACGGTTATCTCCCCTAGAAAAGAAAGCTGTAAAAGCGTTAAGCTGGAGTATTGCCATGATTACATTTATTTTTACCTGCGGCCTCAATGTTAGACTCGCTCCTTGATTCATCTCTAACCCTTAGTCTAAAAACCCCGTTAATTCTGTTGGTTCTCATTGCCCTAGAAGCGGTATTATCAGCAGATAACGCCATTGCTCTCGCTTCCATAGCACAGGGATTAGGAGATCATCAGCGTCAACGTCAGGCCTTGAATATTGGCTTAGTTTTCGCCTATATTCTCCGTATGATCTTGATTCTTACCGCCACCTGGGTGGTTAAATACTGGCAGTTTGAACTTTTGGGAGCAGTATATTTGCTCTGGTTAGTCTTTAATTACTTTGCCTCCCCTGAAGACAAGGACCACACCCATCATAGTCTCAAGTTTCAATCTCTCTGGCAAGCTATCCCCCTAATTGCCGTTACTGATTTAGCTTTTTCCCTCGATAGTGTCACCACCTCCATCGCCGTGGCCGATGATACTTGGTTAATCCTGCTTGGTGGTACTATCGGAGTAGTTACCCTGCGCTTTATGGCGGGTTTATTTATTCGCTGGTTAGAGGAATACACCCACCTAGAAGATGCTGGTTTTGTCACCGTCGGTTTGGTGGGTTTAAGATTGCTGTTGCGGGTGATTAGTCCCGATTTTGTGCCGCCGGAATGGATTATGATCAGTTTAATTGCTATCCTCTTTGCTTGGGGTTTCTCAAAACGCAACGATCGAGAACCAATAGAGAGTGATACCATCCAATCTGATGAATTGCCATAAAATAATCATCAGGAGTCAGGAGATTATTTTTATTTATTCTCCCCACTTCCCCACTTCCCCACTCCCGACTTCTCAACCCCTCACTAATTACCGACCACTGAAAAGAGAATCCCTAGAAGATCATGTCATCTTTGCCGACTCCATCTGCTGATACCTTAGAAAATTCTACTCGATCGCCCTCTTGGAAAATTAAACTCCTCTACGATGGAGAATGTCCCCTCTGCTTGCGCGAGGTCAATTTTCTGCAAAAACGGGATGCTGGGAGAGGATTAGTTGCTTTTGTCGATATTGCCGATGAAAACTATAATCCGGAGGAAAATGGTGGTATTTCCTTCGCGGCAGCCATGGGGCGAATCCACGCCGTACTAGCTGATGGTACTATTCTCCAAAATGTGGAAGTGTTTCGCCAAGTCTATGACATTTTAGGCATTGGTTGGATTTATGCCGCTACCAAATGGCCGGTTATTGGGTTTCTAGTGGATATTATCTATGAAATTTGGGCTTCTTGGCGATTAACCTTAACCGGAAGACCGAATTTACCAACAATCTTAGCAGAACGTCAAAAACGTCTGGAATGTAACTCATCAAATCGTTGTTCTCAGTCAGTTAAAATCTCCTAAAAAAATAGGGAGTATTTAACTCCCTAGTAGGGATATTCTGTTGGTGATCTAACTAGGGTTTGCTGAATAAAGCTAAAAACCTTGTTGGATAATATCTTTAGGCTTTTTTGAAATCAAAAAGTGCCAGGGATTGGAGTGATTGGGGGGAAAATCCCTGGACTTTTTCCCTGAAAATTAGGTAAGTAGGTAGGTGGAATTAAATATAAGATGAACGTAGGTTGGGTTGAAGCATGAAACCCAACGCCCGACCATGTTACGCTACCGCTAACCCATCCTACAAATAATTGTTCCTCCCTACTTAATTGACTCCCTGAAAATGGGTAAAACCCCACACCCCCCCAACCCCCAGGAAAAACTTTTTCAGCAGACCCTATTTAGACAATCGGCTGAAAGACACTTGTCGCAACAAAATCGCCAACAGCTAACCCCATGTTAAAAGAATCAATACAAGCTTCCCGGACGTGAACTCCGCCATAAATACGGCTGAGGGCATCTTCCATTCCCGCTTGATAGAAGCTATTGAAATTACGAACGACACCGGGAAGTTCTTGGGAGACAGCACTAAACACATAGTTTTCACCAAAATACTCGGTCATCACTCCAGCAAATGCTCCCCCCATGGCGGAATGCCCTGACATATAATCCGGGAAAGGCGGCGAATTAACCCCGATTAAATTTGACAGCAAGGGTTTCCAATTGGTATCGCCCACCGTAGAAGCTATCCCGTCATTAGCCGCAAATCCCCCAGCAATTACGTCATCAGGGCGAGGTTGGAGTTCAGTGTATTTCTCTTTCCAAGCGACGATTACCGCATCTGCCAGCGCGGTATTTAATGCAGCAAATAAGCTGGCATCTTCTTGCAAGGTATTGCCCTCACGCACGGCGATTTCTTGAGCAATTTGGTTTAAGTGACCGTAGGGACGGAAGGTATCAGCCCGGTCATAGGCCCAGAAAACAGCCATTTCTGCCTGGTCTGCATTGCGTAAAGTGGTCGTCAGAGCAGTGTTTTGCAATCCACCATAGAGCCGGACTTCTTCAATTTCTTGGGCATACAATGTAGGATTTGTGTTAGGACGGCCATTAAGAGTCACATCAAGTTGTTTTTGCGAGACAAACTGGTCAATGTTGCCAATTGTCCAAGGAGTTACCCCACCCCAGTTGGCACCGAGTGCTACCCCAGCAGTGGGTCCTACGGTTTCTGGTGTCCAGACATAGTTTCCCGACGGCGCAGTGAAAGGCGTATTGTTGCTGGAACCATCATTAGCGCGTAAATTGAGGCTCTGATTGGCTACTAAAATGCCAAAATTAAAACCCCTGCTTTCAGCGGTGTCACTCTCCTGAATCTCCGCCAGAGAATTGCTTACTTGCTGTAAGAACAAGCTATTTTGTCCAGGTAATTGAGTAGAGAGAACTCGATAAGCCGCACCAACTACCGCCGCCTCCAACGAGGTATTTGTTGGTGCGCTCACATTTACAGCATAGGAGGGATATAAAGTGTTGAAGGCCTGAACCGTATCATAGACGGCAGTAGAAACCAAGGCCATTAAGCGAGAACCCACTGTCGGCCCAACTCCCCGCCCTGCTTTTCCCTCGGCTTGAATCGCATTTAATGCGATCGCATTCCAGTCGATGATGGCATTAGTATTGAGTCCCGATACTAATTTACTGGTGACATTATTGGTTTCCAGTTGTTCGGGAATTTGGTTATTGGCATCAACTTGAGCAATGAGAAAGTAAGCCCCCGGAGCGATGACTGAAGTTTTGTTTTGATACTGTAAGTTTAGGGTGACTGACTGCTCGGCGCCCAGGTTTAAGCTGGTACTAACACTGGTGAGTAAGGCATCGTTACTGTCAATCTCACCGTCAGTGGAAATGTAGAGTTTAACAGTACTGGAACCACTGGCGATCGCCTGTCCTTTATTGGTGACAATTACCTGTGCATTCCCCAGAGCGCCGAAGTTAACCGTACTTGGCAAAGTAATCGTGCCAAAACTGCCCACTAAATCTGGTAGTGAGACACTTGAGCTAAGACTTGAGGTAGAAGTTGAGGTAAGACTTGGGGTAGAAGTTGAGGTAGGACTTGAGGTAGGACTTGAGGTAGAAGTTGAGGTAGAAGTTGAGGTAAGACTTGTTGAATTTTGGTTATTGCCATTGTTTGGTATCGTTCCTCCCTGAGTAGCAAGTCCAATGTCACCTAAAAAATTAACTTGATTCAAAAGCGCGCTTAAATCTCCTAGGGAGAGAAGATTTAAGTTTTTGTTACCGACAAACTTTTTTAGCGACTCATCAATCTTACTGGATGCTTTAGTAACATCTGGTATTTTCTCGTTCTCAGTTAGTTTCTTCTGATCATCATCGGTAGTTATAGGAGTGGTTGAACTCATGGTCAATAAGTTAGAAAAGGGTAAAGGCATTCAAGACAGAAAGTATCGAAGCTTAACTTGATGTTGCGCTCCAGCACCAAACCGATGTCACCGTCAGTAGAAATTTACAGCTTCACAGCACAATCACCGCTGGTGAGGTGATCAGCTGTCCTTGATGGACGACAATTACCTGTGCATTTCCTTGATCTGTTTGACAAGGTGGACAAAACGGGAATCGTAGTGGCAATTCAAACTTGAGTTTTGCGATACAACTGAGTGAGCCTACTCACCTAGCCTAACTCATGGAATCCATAAATCACTAAAATTTTACATTTCTGAACGTAGATTTTTATCGATGGATAAAATAGATCCATTTCAGATAAGTCTATTGACATGATTATAGGTTCTTCGTTACTTGGTCTGGTTCGATAGGGGGGCATAAATCGACTAAATCCTTATCTGGCAAGAGACTTAATTGATTAGTTCGCTCTAGATAAAAAACAATTGACAAAAATCGCTAAATGCCTTTCTATATAACGGTTCCATCCCTTATAACCCCCCT
>NZ_JAPZSR010000062.1:0-2256 GCF_027531875.1 Microcystis sp. LE19-84.1B
GGTTTCTTGTAATAAATGTTAATCTATGTTAAAGAGGTCTTGAAAAATTCGCGCTTGTTGTGCCAAAATTGTTAGCAATAAACTTTTGCTGTTACTGTCATGACTCTCTCTCTTTTGGCGATTATTCCTGCTGTTGACGATATTTTATTCGATTTCGCTCAATCTGATGGTTTTTGGGCAAATTTAGAAACTGCTTTTGGCACAAGTTATGATGTGGTTAAGGCGACGCAATTACGACAACAGTGGCAAAGTCGAAATTTTAGTCAAATTCCCCCGATTGAGGTACTCAGTGATGAGGTTTTGGGAACTGCGAATGGTGCATATTCCAGCAGTACGAATAAGATTTATCTATCAGCATCTTTTTTAAATACGGCTTCCTCAGCAACGATAGTTAATGTAATTTTAGAAGAAATTGGGCATTATGTGGATGCTCAAATTAATCAGGTGGATAGCGCCGGAGATGAGGGGGCAATTTTTGCAGAGTTGGTTCAAGGTAACAGTATTGATGTTGGGACTTTACAGGTATTACAAGCTGAGGATGATTCAGGGATAATTCATTTAAATGGTCAAATAATTACAGTTGAACAAAATACAAACAACCTTCAAACTGCTACTGGTGACGGTGGTTTAGTAGTTACAGTAGATGAGTTCGGGCGCTTTGGTAGTAATAGTGTTGGAGGACAGAGTGCTTTTTATGATCCTATTGGCAGTAAAACTTCCTCTAGCACAACTTTCCGTTCTTTTGTGGCTTTAGGTATTATTACTAATGGTTCAACTGGAGCGCGTACCGAGTTAGCACCATCAGCTAGTAATAATGAGGTATTTACCAGTGTCAATAGTACCAACGCAAACAGCACTTTCACGATTGGCGGATTACAGTTTCAACTTAAACAAACTGTTCAAGATACATTTAATAACACTGCAATTAGAACAGGAAGTCGGTTAGATCAGGTTTATACTATTACTAATAGTATAACGCAAACAATCAATTTTGATTTAGTGCGCTATGTTGATGGAGATTTAAACTTTGATGGTACTCTAATAGATGGGGGCGGAAGAATTGTTCAAAATGGGCAAGAAATTCTGTTTGAAACTGACGCAGGTGGAACTGGTCAGACAGATACAACTTTCTTCGGAATTAGTGATATTGGCGGTACTATCCCCACTACAAACCGTTGGGAATTAGATGGGTTTAGTAGCCTTCGCTCTAATGTTCTAGCAGGAAATAGCTTGCGGAATACTATCATCCAAGGTGATAGCAATTCTGACCAATTTATTGATGCTGGTTCCGAGTACGATGTCGCACTCGCCTTGAGAAACGTTTTTTCCTTAGCACCAGGACAATCTACTACCTATACAACAATTACCCGGTTTGGTTCCGGTGAAGCGGCTCAATTAGATATTACCCCACCAACTGGGGGTGTTGGTAGTTTACCAGCAACTACTGTAGGTAATAATATTAATGTGACTTGGAGTGCAACAGATCCCAGTGGGATTAGAGACTATGATGTTTTTGTATCTGTTAACGGTGGGTCTTTTACTCAATGGCAAACAAACGTAACTACAACCTCTGCTGTCTATACTGGCGTAGTAGGTAGCACTTATACTTTCTATAGTTTAGCTACTGATAATGCAGGCAACGAACAAACTGCTACTACTGCACCTAAAACTTCTACCCAAGTAATTAACCCTATTACCCTGGCTATCAGTCCCGCAAGCGTCACCGAAGATGGGACAACTAATCTGGTTTATACCTTCACTCGTAGCGGAGTAACAACTAATCCTTTAACGGTTAATTACACCCTCGGAGGGACAGCGACTCTCAATACCGACTACACTCGTACAGGGACTACCAATACAGTCACCTTTGCTGCCGGTTCATCCACTGCGACTGTGACTGTTGACCCGACTCCTGACACAATAGTTGAACCCGATGAAACCGTCATTTTAACCCTTGCGACCGGGACAGGTTATACAGTAGGTACGACCACCCCAGTGACGGGGACGATTACGAATAGTCCTGTTCCTCCCAGTATCACTCTTGCGGTTTCTCCCAGTAGTGTGACAGAAGATGGAACAACCAACTTAGTCTATACCTTCACTCGTACTGGTGTAACAACAAATGCTTTAACAGTCAATTACACCCTCGGAGGGACAGCTACTCTTAATACCGACTACACTCGTACAGGGACTACCAATACAGTCACCTTTGCGCCTAATTCTACTACTGCGACGGTAACAGTTGACCCGACTGCT
>NZ_JAPZSR010000412.1:0-1103 GCF_027531875.1 Microcystis sp. LE19-84.1B
CAAGGGCATCAATGACAGATTCTCGAGCTTTTTGAATCATCCCCTTTTCCATTCCCATTCTTTCAACACTGGTAATATAAGGCATTCTTTTTTCCTCCTCGTACTGATTTAATTCCTGTTGAAACTCCTGTTCTAATTCAGCGGGTAAGCTCATCAGCCAATCGATAAACTTAAAGAGGTTGAGAATGTCCTCTCGTTGATAACCCTGTTCGTACAACCGTTTAGTTAATGTTAGTTTCGCTTCTTTACGCTTTTTTCGGTTTTGCCGAGTTTCTAAAGCTTGGAGATGCGCCATCACGACTGTAGCAAAAGGGTTGCGGTTGGCTGCTAAAGCTGACCACTGCTGCTTAAATTCTAGCAACTTGACGACCGGAAAGCGAAAACTCACTTGACAATCAAATAACTCACGTTCAAATTGATTGGGTCGCCAAGAAGCATTATCATCACCTAAAACTGCCAAACTCGCTACTGAACGCCTGTAACGATCATAAATACGGTAGTAATAGACAAACATCCGTTCAGCAAAGTCAATTTCTCGCTGACCCTGGATTTCTATGTGGATTAAAACCCAGGTCTCTTCTCCCGCAAGACGATAAATTTTCACCAACTTATCGACGAGACGTTTGCCTAACTCAGCATCCCGCACCACTTGTTGAAGTTCTTTGTCGAGAAATTCAAAGCCTTGATTCCAATCAATACCCGCGTGAGCTTGAGGAAAAAAGAAGGAAACAAAGTCTTCAAAGTATATTTCTAAGACATCTTTCCAAGGAGTATCAAAATCAGTATTTGGGTTATTCATTTCAGTTATCAGTTATCAGTTATCAGTTATCAGTTCTCTTGAACCACCGAAGCAATTTTTGTGATATACTGACGCAGAAAACGGGTTTCTCAAAGAAACCCGTTTTCTTGATTAATTCTTGCGCTTGCACTTGCTGGCTAATCCTAGAGTCAATAATAGCCCGAAAATAGTATCAGGTTCAGGAACTTTGGCTATATTGGTAAGCTTGATATTATCAACTAATAAAGCTGAATTTCCAGTAGCATTTCCTCCTCCTGTCTTATCCACATCAACTACCCCAAACCCTAAAATATAATCTCCACTC
>NZ_JAPZSR010000334.1:0-40342 GCF_027531875.1 Microcystis sp. LE19-84.1B
TAAATTAAAAATAGATTTTAGGTTCGATCCCCCCTTAGTCCTAGGGTTGATTCATAGTAGGGTTGATTCATGAATCAACCCTACCCTTAGTCCCCCCTTGATAAGGGTGGTGTCTGATAATTTTTAACGCCTACCTACTTACCAAAAAGCTTTAAAATATGTTGAGAGGAAGACTGGTTATTCTCTGGGGTTCACCAGAGAATGTCCCGATCAGCGAAAAAATCAAGGGAAAGATGGGCAGTATTTTAAGTGTGGCGCCGATGATGGATTATACCGATCGCCATTTTCGCTATTTTTTGCGACAAATTAGCCGTCGTCCCCTTCTCTACACGGAAATGATCACGACGATGGCGATTAAACACGGCGATCACTATAAGTTGCTGGGGTTCTCCCTAGCAGAAAAACCTCTAGCTTTGCAGTTAGGGGGTGATAATCCCTATCTTTTGGCAGAATGCGCTAAAATAGCCGAAGATATGGGTTATGACGAGGTAAATCTCAATGTGGGTTGTCCTAGTTCTCGGGTAAAAGAGGGCAATTTCGGCGCTTGTTTGATGGCTAACCCGGAATTAGTCGCTAGGGGAATATCGGCAATGAATCAAGCTGTATCGATTCCCGTGACTGTAAAACAGAGAATTGGCATTGATCATCAGGATAGTTACGAAAATATGGCCAATTTTGTCCGTATTGTCGCGGATGCGGGTTGTCAACGTTTTACCATCCATGCGCGGAAAGCTTGGTTACAGGGATTAAGTCCCAAGGAAAATCGCACTGTCCCCCCCCTGCGTTACGATGATGTTTATCGCCTAAAAAATCAGTTTCCCCATTTGTTTATTGAAATTAATGGCGGTATCATTAATTTAGAACAGGCTAGACAACATTTACAATTAGTAGATGCAGTTATGATCGGTCGGGCAGCCTACGATAATCCCTATTTATTTGCCACAGTCGATCGAGATTTTTATGGGGAATCGGTTACTCCTCCTACCCGGGAAGAAGTAATCAAAAAAATGCTTCCCTACATCGATGAGTGGGTGAGTAAAGGTTATAAATTACACCAGATCAGCAAACATCTTTTACAGCTTTTTGCCGGTCAGCCCGGAACTAAGGCCTGGAAGCGTTATATTAGTGAAAATAGCCATTTTCCTGGGGCCGATTCTGGGGTAATCTGGCAAGCTTTACAGCAGGTAAATTCCCTAAATGATCTGGCTAATTCCCATTGATTTATTTTCCTCTCTATGATTACCCAATCCTCAATTACTGCCGGGGTAAAAAATTCAGCTATGGCGGATTTTGTTTATCAACCTCCCCCGGCAGCTATCACAGCTAAACGTATTTTAATTAAACCTAATTTAGGTTATCCTGTGCCACCACCGGTAACGGTTAGTCTGCCGGTATTAAGTCAAGTTTTGCGAGGATTGAGAGGGGTAAATCCAGGGGCAGAAATTATCTTATTAGAGGGAGTTTGTTCTGCTATTTCTTTGAGAGAAATTATCGATATTTTGGGGGTAAAATCTATTCTCGATACTGGAATAACCATTCTTGATGCTGATAGTTTACCCCAGCAAGAATATCCGAATCTTTCCCCTTTTCCTGTCCGTTTTCCCTCGATGTTTGCCCCTAAAATTATCGAAGAAGTGGATTGTCGGATCACGATTGGAACCTTAAAACGCACCCATTTAAAGGATAAACCCCTGATTTCTGCTTCTTTAAAAAATCTCTATGGACTCTTTCCCCGTAGTCATTATAAAGCCCGCAGTCCCAACTCGCGGGGGCAATTACATCGCCCCTCCGTACCGCTAATTTTACAAGATGTTTATTTTTGTATCGGTCATCTTTTTGATGGGGCAGTGGTGGACGCTAATCTTAAATATTTTAGTAGTAATTGGCGACCCGATCGGGGAAAATCTATTCCCCTGGGTCAGGTGTTTTGGGGTGATGATATGATTAGCGTGGATCGCAGTGCTTGTCTGTTAGGTGATGAACCGATGCCAAGTTATTTAGATGCGATCGATTTGCTTCGTTCTCAACTTTTAAACGGAACCAATTAGGGTTAATAATTATCGGCTAAAATAGGCAAACACTTGTATTAAATAATATCCAGCTTATTATTTATACTGCAAAGCCGTCCGATCCTAGGCTGACATGACGGGATTTCATAGTCAGTAAAAGTATAGGAGAGTGGGGATCACCGGAGCGGGGGGGAACAATCCATAAGGGACTTGCGCTTTGATAATGTACCTTTTGGGCGAACGCAGTTCGCCCCTACATTGTGGACAAAATCCGTTACTGTAGGGGCGCAAAGCTTGCGCCCTCCAATCGATTGGGATATTATTCCCACGCAAGTCCCTAACTGGGTTTTTACGGAAGCGAGCGAGGTGCGTTTGGCATTCTCCAAGATTACCCCATTGTCGAGTGAACTGCTCTTTAGGTTGCCCAAAACCCCCCCTCGGTGAGCGGTTATGCGTCTATCCAGATGCTGCCGTCTTCGATGCGAAGGGGATAAACTGGTAAAGCTTGGGGTTGAGAAACTGCCGCCATCGCTTTGTTAACCACAGGGGGCCAGGTAATCCAATCTTTGACAGCACCGCTACAGAGATCAAACGAACTACGATGCCAGGGACAAACGATCGCGCCATCCTCGGTAATTTTGCCCTTCGTCATCGATAATTTTAAATGAGGACAAAGATTGCCGACGGCGTGGAATTGACCGTTATTGTTAATCAAGAGAATGGAATTTTCCCCCACTTTTACCACTTGACGAGCGCCGGGGGCAAGGGAATCTACAGATAATACTTTTGTCCAACTCATATTTTTATTTAACTAAGGGAGAGATCAAGAATGGTTTCGGGGTAATTTTGGGCAATAATGTCCTGTTTAGCCCATTGTTGGTAATCTTGCAACAATTGACTCATTAAACGCTGTTTAATCCGCAATAAAACCCCTTTTAAGAGACTATTGCCAGTGATTTCTAACAAGGGACGCGGGGTTAACCATAATGGTGGTGGTAGGGCGACTTTCACCTCAAGATTGGCTTTTCCCGCTAGATAGGTTTGATTATTTTTTTCCACAGGAGCGAGTTTGCCTTTAACATTGAGGCTAAAGCGATCGTTGATATAATCAATACCTTTGATCTGACAGTCTTCTGATTGCAAAAATATCGTCCCCCCAGAGGTGGCCCAGACATTGAGGATAACCGTGGGCTGAAAATAGTACAAATCCAAAAAGTTTAGGGGACGCATTTTTAGGCGAAACCGATTCTCGGACAAGTGTTCTGTTAAGCTAGTCTCAACGATAGCCTGTACTAATCTTTGCGGTTGACGCAGATAATGCTGAATCGGGATGGTTTGTTCAGCAACAACAATTTCTAGGGATTCGGCAGCGGTAAAAGTTACTTCCATACGTTGGTTATCTTAAATTTGTCTCCCTTCTTAATTTTACTTTACAAAACTTATGCTTTTCGACGGTCCAGATGTAGAAATTTTACCGCTAAGAGGGGACACAAACCAGATTTTTGCCCAAAGTTGGGCTTTTTTCAGTGATCAGTGATCAGTGGGGGGTTTTAAGTCAACAGTGGGGGAGAAGGGAGAAGGGAGAAGGGAGAGAGAAGAAGGGAAGTTAAGGCCAAAAGACTAACAGGCTCTACAATGATGACAAGTGAGATCTCTAGGGACAGGAAAATGATTATAATGAGGCCCAGAGAGTCAATTAAAGTCTTAATTGCCGACGATCACGAGCTAACCTGTTTAGGACTCAAGATTTTAATTTCCCAGCAGCAGCATTGTCAGGTGGTGGGAATTGCAGTTAATGGTCAACAGGCGATCGACTTGGCGAAAAGTTGTCAACCAGATGTAATTATTTTAGATATAGGGATGCCTGTCTTAGATGGACACAGCGCCGCTATTCAAATCAAACAATTCGACCCTTATATTCGCATTATTGCCTATAGTTCCTTGCCAAAGCTTCCAATGGAAAAAAATAATCAAAGTACAGCTTTTGACCTATACTGCTCTAAAGATATATCTTCCCAAGCTCTGATCAAAGCGATCGATGACTTGGGAAAATTAGCACAATCGGACAAATCTCAATTCCGTCGAGTCGGATAGTTAACTAAGTTTTTCTTCAGGAAAAGTTGCTTGAAACTCATCGAGTAATTCATCCAACTCCTCAAGAGCTTGATTAACATCTAATCTCAGTCCGCCAATGTCGGGTTTATCGCGCAATTGCAGTAAATAATCGCGTTTATTAGCCATTTGTTTCACTTTATCGATCAAGCTGGTTTTATCCATAATTCACCCTCTGGTACTGACTGCGATTATATCTCAGTCAGCCCCTATCAGTGGCTCTCCTGCAAAAATCAAAAATCTTCTTTTGGGTGAGGAGACAGTAAACTCCGAGACAGGAGGATAAAAAAAGACAAGAGACAGCTAACTGATAACTGAGGCTGCATCTCAATTTTGGATCAATATCTAGATGACATTTTGGGCGCACGCAGTGCGCCCCTACCATTGGCGCAATAATATATATTATTGTAGGGGCGAATTGCATTCGCCCTCTTTAAATGAGATGCACCTGATAACTGATCACTGATAACTGATTTTCCTATGTCCCCTCTCAATTCTCACCGCACAGAAATAACTACCGTTGCCGATCCTATTTATCTAGAAATCTTTAAAAATCTCTATCAATTTATTGCCGAAGAAATGGGGATTACTCTCCAAAATACGGCAGCAAGTGTCAATATTAAAGAGCGCCTAGACTTCTCCTGTGCTATCTTTGATGAGATGGGAAATTTAATCGCTAATGCTCCTCATATTCCCGTCCATTTAGGCTCTATGGCCGATAGTGTTAAAAGCTTAATTCAGGATAAAGGGGAGACGATTCGTCCAGGGAATGTTTATCTAGCTAATAATCCTTATAATGGCGGTACTCACCTCCCAGATGTCACAGTAATTAGTCCTATTTTTGACCGCCAAAATCAGGAAATATTATTTTATCTTGCCTCCCGGGGACATCAAGCTGATATCGGTGGCATTACTCCCGGTTCTATGCCTCCCCATTCTGTCCATATTAGCGAAGAAGGAATTTTATTCGATAATTTTTTGCTGGTAGCGGCGGGACAGTTTCAGGAAAAAGAATTAATTAATCACTTAACTAATAGTCCTTTTCCAGCACGCAATATCGCCCAAAATATTGCCGATTTTCAAGCACAAATAGCCGCTAATGCCAAGGGAGAAAGAGAATTACATAATATGGTTGATCGCTACGGATTAGCTATGGTTAAAGCCTATCAACAGTTCGTTCAAGATAATGCCGAATTAGCAGTTAGAAAAGCCATATCTGTCCTCAAAGATGGTGAATTTACTTATTATCTGGATAACGGTGCTGTCATCAAGGTAAAAATCAGCATAGATATTGATAATTGTCAAGCAACCATTGATTTTACTGGCACATCTGACCAGTTAAATAATAATTTTAATGCACCCCTAGCAGTGACAAGAGCGGCGGTTTTATACGTTTTTCGTACCCTTGTGGAGGAGGCAATTCCTTTAAATGCTGGCTGTTTCAAACCCCTCCATTTAATTATCCCATCTGGCTGTTTTCTTAATCCCGTTTATCCGGCGGCCGTAGTAGCGGGAAATGTGGAAACTTCCCAGGCAATAGTTAATGCTTTATACGGCGCTTTAGGCATTCAAGCAGCCAGTCAAGGAACGATGAATAATTTCACTTTTGGCAATCAAAAGTACCAATATTATGAGACTATTTGCGGCGGTTCTGGTGCAGGGGCAAATTTTGCGGGAACCGCTGCCGTACAAACCCAAATGACTAATTCCCGTCTCACTGATCCAGAAGTATTAGAAATGCGCTATCCTGTGTTAGTAGAAAGTTTTAGCATTCGCCAAGATAGTGGCGGTAAGGGACAATATTCTGGAGGTGATGGTGTAATTAGAAGGATTAAATTTCAAGAGGCTATGACTGCTAATATTCTGTCGGGTAATCGCCGGATTCCCCCCTTTGGACTAGCGGGAGGAAAAGCCGGTAAAATAGGACGTAATGCCGTGGAAAGAAACGATGAAACTATCGAAGAATTGCCCGGTACAGCGACTATAGAAATGAACCCTGGTGATATTTTTATTATTGAAACCCCCGGCGGTGGTGGCTATGGAAATTGCTGAACGATAACTTTAATTTTAATTAAGTACCTAAGTAAAATTAAGTAAGTGGTTATAATTAAATTAAAGACGGATTCCCCCTTAATCCCCCCTTAATAAGGGGGGTGTCTGACGATTTACTGATTAATTTATGACAATTATCTTAGCGATCGAAACCAGTTGCGATGAAACGGCTGTGGCTATTGTTAACAATAACCAGGTGTTGAGTAGTGTGGTTTCTTCTCAAATTGATCTCCATCGTCTCTATGGTGGTGTTGTGCCGGAAATGGCCTCCCGACAACACCTAGAAACCATTAATTTTTGTCTAGAAAAAGCTTGGCAAGAAACGGGTTTAACTTGGTCAGAAATTGATGGAATAGCCGCCACAGTTGCCCCCGGTTTAGTAGGTGCTTTAATGGTGGGAATGACAGCAGCTAAAACCCTCGCTATTATCCACGATAAACCCTTTATCGGCATTCATCATCTCGAAGGTCATATCTATGCTTCCTATCTCGCTGAATCTGATCTTAAACCCCCCTTTTTATCTCTTTTAGTCTCCGGGGGTCATACCAGTTTAATCCATGTGCAGGCCTGTGGTAAATATCAACAATTAGGAACCACTAGAGATGATGCAGCCGGAGAAGCTTTTGATAAAGTGGCACGATTATTAAACTTAAGTTATCCGGGTGGTCCGATAATCGATCGCATGGCTAAAGATGGTAATCCCCAAGCTTTTCCCTTACCTGAAGGTAAAATATCTTTACCAACCGGCGGTTTTCATGCCTACGATTCCAGTTTTAGTGGTTTAAAAACTGCTGTTTTGCGCTTAGTAGAGAAATTCGAGCCAGATAATTTACCCGTAGCTGATATAGCCGCTAGTTTTCAAGATACGGTAGCCAGAAGTTTAACCCGTCGGACAATCAATTGTGCCTTAGATTATGGCTTAAAAACTATCGCAATCGGGGGAGGAGTGGCCGCTAATAGTGCCTTAAGAAATCATCTGGAAACTGCCGCCAAAAATCATCATTTAACCGTCTATTTTCCGCCGCTTAAACTCTGTACCGATAACGCCGCTATGATTGCTCGCGCTGCCGTTGATCATTATGATCTTGGTCATTTTTCTGACCTTTCTATCGGTGTTCGTTCCCGTTTACCTTTAAGCGAAGTTATGCAATTATATAATACGTCAGATTTTTAGCTATCAGCCGTCAGTATTCAGAATTGAGGAGATTGCTTTTATCTATTCTCCCCATCACCCCATCACCCCACCACCCCACTTCATAATTCATAATTTATAATGTTTGGCTTTTTAAATCTCAATAAACCCCCTGATTGGACTTCTCACGATTGCGTGGCCAAAGTCCGCAAAATTCTGAAGACAAAACGAGTCGGCCATGGCGGAACTTTAGATCCTATGGCTACGGGAGTTTTACCGATCGCCGTCGGGGCTGCCACCCGATTACTGCCCTATTTACCCGAAAATAAGGCTTATCGGGCAAAAATTCAGTTAGGACTCAGCACCGATACCGATGATATTACGGGAAAAGCGATCGCTACTTGTCCCTGTGCCGATTTAACTTTAGAGGCAGTTAAGCCTTATTTAGCGGAATTTATCGGTAATATCGCCCAGATTCCGCCGATGTATAGTGCTATTCACAAGGATGGTCGCCGTCTCTACGAATTGGCTCGCAAAGGGGAAATAATCGCAGTGGAGCCTCGTCAGGTCAAAATTGACCAAATTACGGTTTTAGGCTGGTTAGAGGGGGAATTTCCGCAGATAGAGCTAGATATTCACTGTGGATCGGGGACTTATATCCGTTCCCTGGCCAGAGATTTGGGCAAGGTGTTAGCTGTCGGTGGCACTTTAGCCAGTTTAACTCGCACGGAAAGCTGTGGTTTTCAATTAGCCGATAGTATTAATCTGGAAGCTTTAATGGCTAATTCCGAGGGTTTAATTTCGCCTCGCCTTGCCTTGGCACATCTAGACTGGATTTCTTTGATGTCAGAAAGAGTTATCGATTGGTTTCACGGCAGAAAAATTAATCTCACCGATGCAAATGTTATGATTGGTTCTCTGGTTGCCGTGGAGTCTTTAGAAGCTCAATTTCTCGGCATTGGTGAGATAGTTGTCGCAGAGGATGAATACTACCTACAGCCTAAAATAGTTATTCAGCAATAGGGTTAATATATGGGTAGATCTCAGTTTTATAGAAATGTCTATATTACATTTTGGGCGCAGGCAATTGGCGCAAT
Source organism: Microcystis sp. LE19-84.1B (assembly GCF_027531875.1). NCBI lineage: Bacteria > Bacillati > Cyanobacteriota > Cyanophyceae > Chroococcales > Microcystaceae > Microcystis > Microcystis sp. LE19-84.1B. Next base: position 8,403 of record NZ_JAPZSR010000334.1, read on the forward strand.
AATATTATTGTAGGGGCGAATTGCATTCACCCTCCGGAAAGAGGCAACAGGAAAGGGAAAAATATGTATAATTGATTCTCTCTGGGTACTTAATAAACACTTTTTCTACATCTTAAGTATGCTTATCCAGATAAACTAAGCTTTTTTATCAACAGTATAAACCCACTGATTATGATTTTTTCTGGCCACGATTTTTTTAGAAGCGACCAAAGATTTTAGACAAAGATTGAGCATAGAAACGGGACGATTTAAGCGTTGGCTCAATTCTTGAACTGTGATTCCTTGGGGATAAAATTGCATAAGTTCAAAAATTTGTGCGCTAGTATTTAATCCTTTTGTCGGACTAATAATCTTGATAGCCAAGGCTAGTAATCGGGAGAAACGACAGGCCATTAGACCCTTGTTTGTCGCTGCTTTGTTCCGATCGATCTAGCCTTTTTTTCGAGAAGTTATCAGGGTTTCAAGTGCTAATAAAACCCTGACGTAAATCGAGATTAATTTGTTCCCATAATCTCTTGAATAGCAGATAAAAGGCGATCAATCTCCTCATCAGTGCCGATAGAAATCCGCACATAATTCTGAATGCGAGGATGTTTAAAGTATCGCACTAATATCTGACGCTCTTTCAGTTGATTATATAACTCACTGGCACTAATGTGGGGGGGAGAAGCGAGGATAAAATTAGCTTCCGAGTCAAAAACAATAAATCCCAACTCGCGCAGAGAAGTAATTAAACGGCTGCGGGTTTGACGGACTTTTTGCCAAACTTGCTCAAAATAATTATGGTGTTTTAAAGCTGCTGTGGCTAAAGTTTGAGCGATGCGATCTAAATTATAGGAATCACGCACCTTATCCATCTGTTCGATAATTGCCCCAGAAGCAAAACCGAAACCGACTCTTAACCCCGCTAAACTATAACTTTTCGACATGGTGCGACTAATGATGACATTATCGTAACGGGAGAGAAAATCGAGATGATTGTCATCACTAAAATCCACATAAGCTTCATCAATTAATACCAATCCCGACGCATTAGCACAGGTTGCTTCTAAATAGTCGCGCTCAAGATGTTTACCGAGGGGAGGATTAGGAGAAGCGAGAAAAATTAATTTCGCTTCCGGACAAATAATCGGTCCTGCTAATTCAAATTGATCATTAGTGGTAAATTCGATAATATTTGCCCCGTGTACCCGGGCAATTGTCTCGTAAAGGGAATAGGTTAAATCCAAAAAAGCAACGCTTTCACCGGGGTTAACAAAGGTACGCAGGGCGATATTGAGGATATCATCAGACCCATTACCCGCGATTATCTGATCAGCTGTTATGCCGTATAATTCCGCCGCCGTTTGCCGTAACTCTTTTGAAATAGGATCGGGATAGAGTCGGACTTTTTCTAACTGCTCTTGCAGGTGGGCAAAAATTTCCGCCGGTGGGGGGTAGGGGTTCTCATTGGTGTTAAGTTTGGTAAATCCCGCAGTTTGGGGCTGTTCTCCCGGAGTGTAAGCGGGGGTTTGACGAACACAATCGCGTGTAGGTAGCATGAACTCTCTAGGGCGGCAATTTCTAGCAAGCTTTTTATTATAGCTGATTATCAGGGGTTGACATCTATTCAACCCCTACCAGTAAAACTAATTAGGGTTCTACCCAACGGCCATCGGCTTTAATTAAATTAATCAACTCGCTTACACCTTCACTTTCGGGGACGCGTTTAATTTCCTCGCGACCGCGATAAAGGGCAATATAACCGGCCTGTTTCCCCACATAACCATAGTCTGCGTCGGCCATTTCTCCCGGTCCATTGACAATACAACCCATAACGGCGATATCGAGTCCGGTGAGGTGTTGAGTCGCTGCCCGCACTTGCCGCAGAACATCTTCTAAATTAAAAAGAGTGCGACCACAGGAAGGACAGGCAACGTATTCGACCATGGTTTTCCGCAGTCCCAGGGCCTGGAGAATGCTGTAACAGACGGGAATTTCCTTTTCGGGAGCCTCCGTCAGAGAAACGCGAATCGTATCACCAATACCGTCCGCTAACAGAGTGGCAATCCCGGCAGTGGATTTAATTCGTCCGTATTCCCCATCTCCTGCCTCAGTAACACCCAAATGCAGGGGATAATCCATACCTAACTCGTCCATGCGCTTAACCATGAGACGATAGGCGGCCACCATCACCTGCACGCGGGAAGCTTTCAGGGAAACCACCAGATTGCGAAAATCGAGGGATTCGCAGATGCGGATAAATTCTAAAGCCGACTGTACCATTCCTTCGGGGGTGTCGCCGTAGGTAAAGAGCATTCTTTCGGCCAGAGAACCGTGGTTAACGCCGATTCGCATCGCTTTATCTTGATCTCGCAGGGAAATCACTAAAGGTTTCAGTGTTTCGGCTATTTTTTCGCCAATTTCATCAAATTCTGCTTGACTATACTCGCTGCGGTCGGCCTTCGGTTTCTCGAAAACGTACAAACCGGGGTTAATCCGCACTTTATCGACGTGCTTGGCCACTTCTAGGGCGATTTTCATACCGTTGTGATGCACATCGGCTACTAACGGTACGGGTTGATAGGTGGCCAGCAGTTTTTCCCTAATTTTAGCCAAGGCGGTGGCGTGGGCCAGACTCGGCACGGTGACGCGGACAATTTCACAGCCGATTTCATGGAGGCGACGGATGCCGGCCACGGAACCATCTATATCAAGGGTATCCTCGTTAATCATCGACTGCACGACCACGGGATGACCACCACCGATGGTAACGCTACCTACCCGGACGGGACGGGTTTTGCGTCGGTGAATCGTGGTGTCGAATTCGGATGCAGTTGCGGGAGGTTTGAGCGTCGATTCCAAGGTTTGCATAGGACTATCACCAACAATCACTCTCCCTATTCTCTCAAAGAACAGGAACGGATTCTAAGTAGGGAGGCACAATTATTTGTCGGATGGGTTAGGGGTAGCGTAACAGGAGCGGACGTTGGGTTTCATGCTTCAACCCAACCTACGTTCATCTCAAAGAACAGCAACGGATTCTAGCCACTCTAATAAAATTGGGTTAAAACGGTCGGGACATTCATCCTGTAAACAATGACCGGCCTGGGCAAATTCTATATATTTAATTCTAGGATTAAGGGAGACAAAACCCTGAGCTAACTGGACGGGAACCATCCGATCTTGTTTGCCCCAACACAATAAAATCGGGATTTCTAAGCGTGGTAAAATTAACTTGGCTGGTGGACAATATTCGGGATGATTGACAGCTTGTGCTAGGGAAATAAACGCCTCGGCTGCCCCCTCATCTAGGGTTGGGGCGGCGATAATTTGTACTAATTCCTCGCTGACTGCTTTCTTGTCTTCGTAGGCGATTCCTGTCCATTTTTTCAAGATTTGCGGACGACGCAGATAGTAAAATATCGGTTTTAATAGCCAAGGAGAAGTGAAAAAGTTTTCGATGGGAGTGACGATATTTAATAACCAATCGGCGATCATTTCCCGCCGACGGCTGACATCGGGTAAACTGAGCATAACTAATCCGGCTACCATTTCTGGGTATTTACCCCCTAGGGCCATACTAACTAAAGAACCGATCGAATTTCCCACTAATACCACCGGTCTATTTATAAAAGTTTGCCAGAAATCGTGTATCTGTTCCACCCAGAGATTAACGGTATAGGGAACCTGCACTTTACGCGAACCACCGAAACCTAATAAATCTACCGCGTAAACTCGATGATTTTGGCTGAGGATAGGAATATTATGGCGCCAATGTTCGATCGCCGCTCCAAATCCATGCAGTAAAATTAAAGGGGGATTATCTGCATCTTGGGGGGTTTTTGCTGGCATAAAACTATAACGAATTTGCCAACCGCGCCACACCCAATCCCGTTGATAACCGATACGTTCTGTCCAAGTTGGTGAAGTTGTCACTTAAGTCAAACAATTAAGAGGTTTTCAGGAAATATCACTCTAAGTAGGTAGGCGTTAAAAATTATCAGATGCCCCCCTTATTAAGGGGGGACTAAGGGGGGATCGGCACCCCCCTTATTAAGGGGGGACTAAGGGGGGATCGGCACCCCCCTTATCAAGGGGGGACTAAGGGGGGATCGAACCTAAAATCCATTTTTAATTTAATTATAACCAGCTACTTAGTTTTATTATACGGGTTTCCCCGTCCCTAACCCGCAGCCGAATAACATTTTTGTACTACTTTTTCCAAATATATTTAAACCTAGGGTTGATCTAGCCTATGCTAAAAAGAGGGGGATTAAAATCGCTCCTAGACTTTAATTGCAAATTTAGGATACTGCACAGATGGGCAATCTATTTGATGATGTCAGTCGCTTTCTTGAAACCCAACTGGAAGAATTTCTCAAAAGTCATCCCCAATTAGAATTACAGGCGCTGGTGGAACAACTGCGCGAACAGGAGCGCGATACTGCTAAACTGATTACCGCCCTAGAAAATGAGCGTCAACGTCTCGAACAGCAAATTTTGGCCACTGCCCAAGATATCCAAACTTGGCACGCTAGAATTGATAAGGCTAAGGCCGCTGGACGGCAGGACTTGGTTAAGGCTGCCAGTGAACGCGAGGCAGCCCTCTTCCGTCAGGGTAATCAACTTTGGGGACGGATGGAAGGGGTGAAAAAACGTCTGACTCAATCCCAAGAGTTACTGCAACAGGTCCAACAACGTCGTCAGGAAGTGCAAATTAAAGCCGAAAAAGCCCCTAAAAATCAGTCCCGTGACTGGGAAACCACTTTTTGGGCTCAACCCCAAGAATCGGACTATCAGCGCTCGAACTACGATAATCTCGATCTAAAATTTAAAGAATGGGAAATGGAAGAAGAATTGAAAAAATTAAAGCGAGAAATGGGACGATAATTACTGTTATTAGGGGAACTGGGGAACTGGGGAACTGGGGAACTGGGGAACTGGGGGAATTTCAACTAAAACCCTAAAACCCCAACACCCCAACACCCCAACATCCCAACACCCTAAAACCCCAACACCCAACAAGTAAAAATTTCCCAGAATTGTTCCTCTTAGAAAACGATGGCATCTCAAGCACAAAATCCTGAAAATCAACCCTCCTCTACTCTCGAAGAAATCCGGGCTGCTCGTTTAGAAAAAGTGGCAGGACTGCAAAAAGCTGGCTTAAATCCCTACGCTTACCAGTGGAAATCTACCGCTCACGCTCAACAATTACAAGAGCAGTACGCCGACTTAGCACCGGGGGAAGAAATTAGCACAGAAGTAGCAATTGCTGGTCGGATTATTGCCCGAAGAATTATGGGTAAACTAGCCTTTTTTAACCTGCAAGATGAAACGGGGACGATTCAATTATACCTCGATAAAAAACGCATTAGTGAAACTATGGCCGCCGTGCCGAATGCCTTTAACACGGTAATTAAACTGACCGATACAGGTGATATTTTAGGGGCAAAAGGCACAATTAAACGCACAGAACGCGGCGAATTATCTATCTATGTAAACGAGTACGAAATTCTCACCAAATCCCTCTTACCTCTACCGGATAAATGGCACGGTTTAACCGATGTAGAAAAGCGTTATCGACAAAGATATGTGGATTTAATTGTTAATCCTGAAGTGCGACAAACTTTTCGCCGTCGCGCCCAAATTACTGCTGCTATTCGGAGATATTTAGACCAAGAAGGTTTTATTGAAATTGAAACTCCCGTGCTACAAAGTGAAGCGGGAGGAGCCGATGCTAGACCGTTTATCACCTATCATAATACGCTGGAGATGGAGTTATATCTCCGCATTGCCACCGAATTACATCTAAAAAGATTAATAGTCGGTGGTTTTGAAAAAGTCTTCGAGTTAGGCCGAATTTTTCGTAATGAAGGGGTTTCTACTAAACATAACCCTGAGTTTACTTCCATCGAAATCTATCAGGCCTACGCTGATTATTATGACATGATGGAGTTAACCGAAAACATTATTGTTAATGCTGCACAAGATGTTTTAGGTACGCTGAAAATCACCTATCAAGACAGGGAAATTGACCTAACTCCCCCTTGGCGACGAGTGACTATGCACGAATTAGTCCAAGAAATAACCGGGGTTGACTTGAATAGTTTTGAGGATTTCGAGTCGGCTCGTATTGCCGCAGAAAATGCCGGCATTGGCGTTCCAGAGGACTGTAAAACCATTGGTAAGCTCTTAAATGAAGCTTTTGAACAAAAAGTCGAAGAAACCCTAATACAGCCCACTTTTGTGCTAGATTTTCCCGTGGAAATTTCCCCTTTAGCTAAACCCCATCGCTCAAAAACTGACCTCGTGGAAAGATTTGAATTATATGTGGTTGGACGGGAATTAGCTAATAGTTTTTCTGAGTTAACCGATCCCATCGATCAACGGCAAAGATTGGAAGCACAGGCACTCAAAAAAGCGGCTGGAGATTTGGAAGCGCAGGGAGTTGATGAGGACTTTTTAACCGCTTTAGAATACGGAATGCCCCCCACGGGAGGCTTAGGAATTGGCATCGATCGCCTGATCATGTTATTAACCGATTCTGCCAGTATTCGCGATGTGATTGCTTTCCCCTTATTAAAAAGTCAAAGTACAGCGATTAAATCTTTTGACTACGATGAGGAAAAAAAAATTCTGAAAGTGGAATTTAATCACGGTGGTATCTATCTTTATCATGATCTACCTTTGGCAGTATATAAAGATTTTCAGTCCGCACCATCGAAAGGACAGTTTTTTGTCGGACAGATTCGCGATAAATACAGTTTTGACAAGGAATTGTAAAAGTTAGGGCCACTTCAGTTATCAGTTATCAGTTATCAGTCATAATTCATAATTCATAAGTAGGTAGGCGTTAAAAATTATCAGATGCCCCCTTATTAAGGGGGGATTAAGGGAGGATCCCCCCGCCTATCGGCACCCCCCTTATCAAGGGGGGCAGGGGGGATCGAACCTAAAATCCATTTTTAATTTAATTATAACCAGGTACTTAATTCATAATTCATAATTCATAATTCATGATCCCTTTTTACCTTTTACTTCCTGCCAAGTGTTACCGACTCCCTGTAAAACCCCACGAATTACTAAACCAATACCCCTACCGATAACTTGGATAAGGATATAGACTACTCCATTACCCACCACCCGAAAAAAAGCGCGTAAACGAGGGGATAAAGAGTCTCTTAATTCTAAGGCGATCGAAACTAACCAGGGTATGCCTGTTAAACTGTTTAATTCTTCCTGTCGGGGGGAATAAATGGCTAGAGATTGGATTTCTCCCTCGCTATAGTGAAATAATTGATATTGACTTTCAAAGATATCTTTAGGTTCTTGCCAATATTGTTGCCGTCGGTATTTCCAAGATAATTCATTGCGGATTTTAGCTAATTTTCTGGCGATGAGAAATTCTGACTGGTAAAGTTTTTGTTTGATTCTTTCCGATTCCGAGAAGTTATTGAGAATAATTACCGTCACTGCATTGGCAAGATTATGAATGAGATTTTGCAGGAGAATTTCGGCTCTGGCGATGGTTTCAGGAGCATTAGCTCGGTATCCTACTCCGTCAATAGTTAAACTATTTTCGTACACTAAATAGGAAAATAAGTCAAGAGTAAAAGGAATTTTATTGAGGATTTCTGTTTGAATTGCTTCTCTTTCTTCCAGAATAATTTCGTTAAGTCTGCCTTTACTAATTTCGTCATAAACCGAGGCATTAATTTCTAAAAATTTACGGGTCACTTTCTCCCATATATCGTAAATAACCAGATTTAAGCGACTGGTTAATTCCCCGCGGCTAATCTGTAAATATCTCATCTCATCGACATTTTTACGAATTTCATCGAGAACTAAATACAATAATTCTCGTTGCCGATTATCCTGTAAAACATCAATTTCAAAACTAATCTTGGTTCTATTAATTAAAGGCGATCGAATAACTGCTAAAGTGGACTCAAAAACCGCCGAAACACAGAGGGGACGCTCGCGGCTTAAAATTGGTAATTCTCGATCGATATTGTTAATTATTACCGGGGGTGTGACTGCAGCTGAATTGTAATAGCTACCTTCGAGGGGAATTAGTTTTCTGACTAGCCATAGAGCTGCTAAAAGTTCTCGTTTTCTTCCCTGCCAATAAAAGCGATCAAAGCCAGATAAAGACTGTTGATTAAGATGGAGATCAATTAAATGTAATTCACTTTCGATGCGATTTAATCCCGTTTTGCCAGCACTGATTAACCAATGGCTAGGAGCTAAACTTGCACGGGTAGCAATGGTGAGAGGAGAAGGGACAACATCGTGGGATTCATCCCGGGAAATTTGCCCTAAAATAGTGATAAATTGCTCTAGGTTTGTGCCTTTGGGAATATAACCTGCGATGCCTAATTCTCTGGCGATTAGTTGCTGTCGGGAGTCGAGAGGAAAGGTTAATAGAACAATTTTACTTTCGGGATAGCGAGAGTGGAGAATTTCACAGTGAGACCAATCAAAGAGAGGATCAATAATAATAATTTCGGGGGCCGGATTAAGAGTCAAGGCGAAAATTGTTTCTAAATCCCCTTCGGTGACGATACTAATATTTTCTATCTGCGACAAGGCCTGCACCAGACCCAAGCGGAAAATCGGGTCATTATCGATGATAATTAGGGTGAGAGGGCGATCGATCACAAGAGTTGCAGCCTGTCAACGGATACTATTCACAGGGTCAATTATACAGTTATCTGGCTCATTTGTTTTGTTTATAGCCATAGAAATCGATGCGATAATCGGTAATTTTTACCCCCGTCGATGCCTCAATCTGTTTAATTAATTCCGGGGGAAGTTGGATATGCACATCGATGATTTCTTGACTGTCCAGACAATTGATGTGACTGTGGGAATCGCTGATGTTGCCGTAGAGTCTGCCGTCCCAGCGTTCCACAGATTCGATAATGCCTTGACCCGATAGAGCCTCTAGGTTTTGGTACACTGAGGTATGACCGATGTTTTTTCCTTGCAGATTGAGACGATCATAAATTTCTCGCGCTGATAGGTGTTCCTGCGCTTGCCACAGCAATTCTAAAATATAGCGACGCTGACGACTAACCCGCATTCCTAAAGTTTGACACCTTTCGATCGCATCTTCTAAACACCGGATCGGTTTTTGTTTTACCTCCAAATTGTCCATAGTTGTATCCCTTGACCTCCGCCCTAATACATAGTCATTACCAGTTTAGCTTAGTCTTTCGATCGGTGTCCACATTGCGCCAGTTTTCAGCCCCTCTTCAAACTCAGATAAAAAATCAGCAGTGCCAGATTCGAGTAGATTTGCAGGCGAATGAGTGGAAAGAACCACAGAGGCACAAAGGACACAAAGATCGATCGCTACTATATAAATTGAACTTATCACACAAAGAATAAGAGAACCAACCATTGACTTATCTATATAGATAGATAGGATTGAATTACTTCTATAAAAAATCCTCTTGAAAAATATTTTGATCAACCTTAAATTTAAGGGGTACATTAATTTATTTTTAGGGCCATGGCCACCAAATCGCCAAAATTATTCGAGTCATTGCGGTCATAGACCGCAATGACTGTCACTACTGTTAGCCTCACCCTAGCCGCTGCTTCTGGTGCTAGTGCCGCAACAGTGTTCGGTTTCCAAGACGCTTACGATCCCATTAACTGGACATTTGCCAATAGTAATGCCGACGGGTCGGTCAATACCAGCGGCGCTCCCGCGTCTATTAGCCTGACTGGGGGGAACAATGGTTCTAACAGTTCTGGAACCACAGACTACACCACCACTGCGGCTGCGGCTGGGACGGTGACGTTTAATTGGAACTATTCGACTGTGGATCTTTTGGTGGATTTTTTCTGTAGCAATCTTCCTAATAGTTTCTGTGACCCTTTCATTGTCCTCGTCAACGGGGTAGAGACTATCCCACTCAATCCTTCTGGAGGTACAACTCAGAGCGGGACATCGACGTTTAACGTCCTAGCTGGCGACAGCTTCGGTTTCCGTATTGCCACTGCGGACAACCTCTTCGGACGGGGTAGTGTGACGATTTCTAACTTTTCTGCCCCTGCCCCTGTTCCCGAACCCTCAACTGTGCTGAGTTTGCTGGTGCTAGGAGGCTTAGGCGCTGGACTGAAGTACCTTAAGCGCAATTGATATCCCAAAAAACAGGGGGACAGGAGTTGAATTCTCCTCCTGGTACCCAACTTGTTCGGGTGTTGACTGTCTAAATTACTCGTTAATACCATTTTTCTTTATTTGTGTCACAACGAATGCAGGCCTGGCAAGCATTCGAGCCTGGATGTCTGTCATGGATTTAGAAATTTGGTATAAGACTGTCTATGAGCGCCGGAGCAGGGAGAAGGACTCTGACCATTTGTACTAAACTTCTTAACCTACACAATTCTGGCTTTAAGTCAATAGCCTTTACAAAACTTAAAAAATTGTCACATAAAAAAATTTCGCCACTGGCGGCTTTTTTTGGGCAAGAGAATCGATATAGTCCCCTGATTGCCTTGGTTTTGCGTTGATTTGAGATTTAATGCTTAAACTAAGCCCACAGCATACCACGATCATACCATATTATTAAATGTAGGCAACCCCGATTTACAGCCAAATTTTGGCAAATTCTGGGAAAATCAAAATCTTATAACTTACTTGTTACATTGAACTAATCGACCTAAATATTTAAATATTTTAATTACTTACCTTAAATTTATAATTTTTACTTATTTTTTGCAGGCTGATTAACTAGGGTTGGGCAAAAAAGCTTGTAAGCTATGCTAGAACGCATTTTAACCACCTACCCTTAAATTAGCTCAATCTCCCTCAATCCCTTTACCGTTGCCTCTTGCCTATCCTAACCAAGAAATTAATTTTGCACGACTACTTATGAATTAAGTAAGTAGTCATAATTAAATTGAAGATAGATTTTGCCTCTGATCCCCCCTGCCCCCCTTGATAAGGGGGGTGCCGATCCCACCTGCCCCCCTTGATAAGGGGGGTGCCGATAGGCGGGGGGATCCTCCTTAATAAGGGGGGTGTCTGACAACTTTTAACACCTACCTACTTATCAGGCATAGAAATCTTCGTCAAGAATTTGTTCTAAGGAAAAAGGGCAGTCTAAGGGATAGGCTTCCTCTGGAGGAATCGCAATTCCCAAGTCAGCCAATTTACTTTCCTTGATGGCAATTTTACGACCTTTAGGATAGGTTTTATCGATGGCGATTGCTAGATGAGATTTCAAAGAAGGGGTGTTTTCTAGTAAGGCGATAACTCTTTCCCTGTGTTCGACAATGGAGCTATACCAGCTAGATTTCATGCTTTCAGGGACAGATGATTGTACTTTTAATTTCAGTAAATGAGCCAGCAAAATCATTAAATTTCCTTCTAGGGCATTTTTATCTGATTTACCCAATTCTTTCAACTCCTCAACTAAATGAGATACATCTAATGCCTGAAAATCTCCTTGTTCTAACTGACCTATTGTTGTTATCAGCCATAATTGAAAATCTTGTTCATAGAGTTCTGATTTAGTTGTCATGATGGCTTCGATAATAGTTAATCTAGATTGGATCATACTCTATTTTGCAGATTTCGGATGTTTCTAGCGGTAAATATTAAGTAGCTGGTTATAATTAAATTAAAAATGGATTTTAGGTTCGATCCCCCCTGCCCCCCTTGATAAGGGGGGTATCTGATAATTTTTAACGCCTACCTACTTAAGTTTTATTACAGGATTTGACATTTGCACCTATGCCCTATTCCCTTATCATTAGGATAAGCGGTTAAAATACATCTTAGCTTAAGGACTAGAGAATATTATGAGACTAGAAAGAGAAGATTTTGATTGGGCGGTACAACAAAACCTAATTACTGCCAGCCAAGCTGAAAATTTATGGGCGGCTTTTATATCCCGTTATCCCCATGAAGATGAAGTTAATCGCCCTCGCTTTAATTTTGCTAATGTCGCCTATTATTTTGGGGCATTAATTGTTATCTCTGCCCTGGGGTGGTTTATGAACGAAGCTTGGGAGAGTTTCGGTGGTGCAGGACTATTTTTTATCGCCCTGTTTTATGCAATTTGTTTTATTTTCACCGGTAAAAATCTCTATTTTCAGCAAAATCTCAAAATCCCCGGCGGCCTTTTATTTACCATGGCAGTGGCAATGACTCCCTTAGCAATCTATGGTTTACAACGCTGGACAGGATACTGGCAAGCCGGATATCCAGGCATCTATCGAGATTTCCATACATGGATTAAAGGCAGTTGGTTTTTAATGGAATTAGGCACGATTATCGCAGGATTAATAACTTTAAGATTTGTTAAATTTCCCTTCTTAACTGCACCCATTGCCTTTAGTCTGTGGTATATGTCAATGGACTTAACCTCTTTAATATTTGGAGAGAACGAATATACATGGAGAATGAGACTGTGGGTATCCTTTTGGTTTGGAATTGCCTGTTTAATAACTGCCTATTTAATTGATGTACGTCAGCGTCGCAGTCGGGGAGATTTTGCTTTTTGGCTATACCTATTCGGATTGATTATGTTTTGGTTTAGTCTATCTCTCCTAATCGATGATAATGAAGCACAACGATTTTTGTACTGTCTAATTAACTTGGGATTGATGTTATTATCCATCCTACTAAAAAGAAGATTATTTGTGGTTTTCGGAGGTATCGGAGTATTTGCCTATCTTTCCTATCTCTCCTATCGTATCTTTGCCGATTCAATTTTCTTTCCCTTTGCCCTAACCGTCCTAGGACTTGGTATTATCTATATGGGAGTTTTGTATCAGCGTCATTACCCAACCTTAGCTAGATTTATTGAAAGTTATATCCCTCTCGAATGGCGCAATTTATTACCCAAAGATAGATAATTAGGAAAAATGGGTATATGGGGAAATGGGGAGATTCAACTAAAAACCCCAACACCCCAACACCCGACACCATCTTTTTTACTTTTATGAAAATACTTATCGTTGACGATGAAAAAGAATTAACCGAACCCTTAGAACAAATTCTTGATCGAGAAGGCTATGACGTTGATATTGCTGATAATGGTCGGACGGGGTTAGAATTGGCACGAGAGAATAATTATGACCTCTTAATTCTCGATTGGATGTTACCCCAGCAATCTGGATTACAAATCTGTCAATATTTACGGGATCAGGGGGACACCACTCCAGTTTTATTTCTAACCGCTAAGGATACCATAGACGATCGAGTGGCGGGATTAGATGCCGGTGCTGATGATTATTTAGTCAAACCCTTTCAACTGCGAGAATTATTAGCGAGAGTCCGCGCTTTATTGCGTCGTTCTCCCAATTTTGAAGCTAGTAATAGCAGTAAATTAAAATGTGCTGATTTAGAACTCGATAGCGAAAATCAAGTGGCCTATCGTCACGGTCGCACGATTAGTTTATCAGCAAAAGAAGTACAATTGTTAACTTTATTTATGACCCATCCCGGGCAACTTCTCACCCATGAACAAATTTATCAGCATCTCTGGTCAGAAGGAGAGCAACCTAATAGTAATGTGGTTCCTGCCCTGATGCGCTTGCTGCGTCGTAAAATCGAAGCGGCCGGAGAAACACCTCTAATTAATACTGTCTATGGGAAGGGCTACCGTTTCGGGGAAAATTAGGGAATACTGAAGGATAATGAGAATAAGTAGCTGGTTATAATTAAATTAAAAATGGATTTTAGGTTCGATCCCCCCTGCCCCCTTGATAAGGGGGGATTAAGGGGGGATACCCCCTTAATAAGGGGGCATCTGATAATTTTTAACGCCTACCTACTTAGCAACTGATTACTGATTACTGACATATGTTATCCTGCCTACGAATTGAAAATTTTACCCTCATCGATCGCTTAGAATTAACTTTCGGGAACGGATTAAATGTACTGACCGGTGAGACGGGGGCAGGAAAATCGATTATATTAGATGCGATCGATATTGTTCTCGGTGGTAAAGTCAATCATCGCGTCATCCGTCAGGGAAGCCAACAATCAACCCTAGAAGCGACTTTTTCTCTAACTCCAGAATTAATTGCTTGGCTAGAAAGTCAGGAAATTGACCCATTAGAAGATAATAGTCTGACCATCAGCAGGGAATTAGTGATTACTAATAATTCCTTGCGTTCTCGTTCTCGGATTAACGGAGTCGTCGCTAATCGCCAACAAATGGCGCAAATAAGAGATTTTTTGGTAGAAATCACCGCTCAAGGTCAAACAGTTCAGTTAATGGACGCTAATCGACAGAGGGAATTATTAGATCTCTACGGGGGTGAATCGCTGCTGCGGCAGCGGGAAAAAGTAGCCACAGCCTACGCTAACTGGCAAGAAAGCAAGAATAGTTTAAATAATAGGTTGCAATCGGAACAAAATCGCCTACAAAGATTAGATTTAATAGAATATCAACTAAAAGAACTAGAATCAGCTAATTTAACTGACGCTAACGAGTTGGAACAGTTGGAACAGGAAAGAAACCGACTCTCCCACGGTGTCGATTTGCAAAATTCCAGCTATCAAGTCTATCAACTCCTCTACCAAAATGATCGCGATCAACCCGCCGTCGCTGATTTGTTAGGAAAAGCTGAAAATATCTTGACAAATATGATGGTTTATGATAGCAGTTTAGAGCCAATTTTAGAAATGGTGCGATCGGCATTAAATCAGGTGGTGGAAGCGGGACAGGAAATCAACGTTTATGGGGATAGTCTAGAGGCAGATCCGGAGAGATTGAACGAGATAGAAGAGAGAATTATCCAACTTAAGCGCATTTGTCGCAAATATGGCCCAAGTTTAGCCGAAGCGATCGATTATTATCAGAAATTACAGCAGGAATTAGCGGAGTTGACGGGAGAAGGACAATCGATTGAGGAATTAGAAAAAATTTGTCAGCAACAGGAAAAAATCTATCGAGAAACTAGCACCCAGTTGACCTTTTTGCGACAAGAAACCGCTAGTCAACTAGAAAAACAATTGGTACAGGAATTAAAACCTTTAGCCATGGAAAAGGTGATTTTTGTCTGTCGGATTGCTCCGGGTAATCCTAGCAGTCTGGGAGTCGATCAAGTGGGATTTTATTTTAGTCCCAATCCGGGGGAAAAAATCCAACCTTTATCCAGTACCGCTTCCGGAGGAGAAATGAGTCGTTTTCTCCTAGCGTTAAAGTCCTGTTTTTCCCAATCCCAATCGGCAGCGGCAACCCTAATTTTTGACGAAATCGATGCGGGAGTATCGGGAAAAGTTGCTCAAGCAATTGCCGATAAATTAGATCAATTAGGTCAACAATATCAGGTTTTATGCGTTACTCATCAACCCTTAGTGGCTGCTTTAGCTGATCACCATTTTCGCGTTTATAAACAAATGATTGCCGAAGATAATTCCACTAATCTCTCGGAAATTCGCACGGTTGTCCGGGTTACTTCTCTTGATAATCGTCAAACGAGAAGGGAAGAATTGGCACAATTAACGGGAGGAAATTCGGCAGCGGCTGCCATCGCTTTTGCCGAGTCTTTATTGGATAAAGCGGCTGCCAAAAAACAGCAGGATTTAACCTTGAAATTGACTGATTAACCAACGTCCTACCTGACTTTGATCCTTGCTGCGTGCCTGTTGTAAAGCTGACTCTAAAACCGCAAGTTTTAAATTAGGTAAAACCTTTGATATATCAATTCTTTTACTACCTCGATCAATTATTTCAAAAGCGAATATTTGGGGATAATCGACGTTAACACTCCAATATTCACTAACTCCTAATTCTTCATAGAGTAAGCGTTTATTACCTAAGTCATCATTGAGGGTAGATTTTGAGATTTCAATGACTAAATCTGGTGGGGGATACTGATTTAAATCAATAATCGAAGTACCGTAGGAAATTAGATTAGCTTTCTCTGCAAAATAATAAGATATATCCGGTTGAACTTCTCGATAACCAGACTTGCGAAAACTGCAATTATCTTTGGCACTAAAGGCCAGATTTTTTAGGGTAGCATAGAGACTAACAGCGAAGATCAAAATAGCATGATCGCTGGCATGATCGTTACCAATAGGAGTCATTTCTAATCGATAATAGCCATTGTAATAATAACTTTTTCCTTGATTTTCTGGGAAGTTGTTAATTGCTTCTAAGTATTCTTCCCAACTAGCTTTAATCCATAAATCTGTCGAGATAGTAGTTTCTAGCTGTTGCATAATATTAGCCTCGATTTTATGGAGTTAACCTTGAAATTGAGTGATTAACCAACGTCCCACCTGACTTTGATCTCTGGTGCGTGCCTGTTGTAAAGCTGACTCTAAAACCGCAAGTTTTAAATTAGGTAAAACCTTTGATATATCAATTCTTTTGCTACCTTGATCGATTATTTCAAAAGCAAATATTTGAGGATAATCGACGTTAACACTCCAATATTCACTAACTCCTAATTCTTCGTAGAGTAAGCGTTTATTGCCTAAGTCATCATTGAGGGTAGATTTTGAGATTTCAATGACTAAATCTGGTGGGGGATACTGATTTAAATCAATAATCGAAGTCCCGTTTGGTATCAGATTCGCTCTCTCTCCTAGATAGTAAGATATATCTGGCTGCACTTCTCTAATTCCTCTTTTGCGATAGGAACAAGTGGGTAGTCCTTGAAAAGGAATTTCTTTGAGGATAGCGTAGAGACTCACCCCCAAAAAGACAACATGATGATCTCTAGCGTGTGCAAATCCAATAGGAGTCATTTCTAATCGATAATAGCCATTGTAATAATAACTTTTTCCTTGATTTTCTGGAAAATCGTTAATCGCTTCTAGGTATTCTTCCCAACTAGCTTTAATCCATGAGTCAGTTATCCCCCTAGTTTCTAGCTGTTGCATAGTTATCCTGTCTCGCTTTGAACTTTTTCTCTAATTATAGCAATTATTGCTCAAATCAGAAGCAGAGAACTGAGCAAGTATAATGATAGAATAGATTAATTGAGAAAAAATAAGCCCAATTATGACCACAACTTATGATTATATAATTATCGGTGGTGGTATCACCGGTTCCGCCTTAAGTTATGAACTAGCTAACCTAGGCAGTCGAGTCCTCTTATTAGAAAAAGAAACCCATCCCCTCAACGCCACTTTCTACAGTTATGGAGGTTTAGCCTATTGGTCAGCTACCACAGAAATCCAGAGAAAATTATACCAAGAAGGTCGAGAAATTCAGCGCAATTTATCCCAGGAATTGGGCATAGATAACGAATACCGGGACATAGAGCTAATCCTCACCGTTAACCCCGAAGATGATCCGGCCACTGTGGCCGAAAAATTTGCTATCTTTGCTATTACTCCCGAAATTCTCGATCCGCAGGCAGCGATCGCTTTAGAACCCCTATTAAATCCCGCAGCTATCTCTGGAGTTTTACGACTGCCCCACGGTCACATTAACGCCGAAAAAACTAATCTTGCCTATCAACAAGCTTTTCTGCGTCTGGGAGGCACGATTATTCGGGAAGCTGTCATCGAATTAACTGAAACTGCATCGAGAATTACCGGCGTAAAAACCCCTAAACATAATTATTCTGCTGGGGAAACTATCGTCTGTGCGGGGGGATTAACCCGGTCTTTACTGCAAAAATCCGGTATTGCCGCTCCCGTCTATTTTACCCATGCCCAGGTGATCAAAATTCCCCCCACTGAGATCAAATTAAACACCCTAGTTATGCCCGCAATTCCTGCCAGATTGCTATTAGAGCAAAAAATCACCCAACTAGAAAAGCAGGGCATTTGGCAGAGAGAAACCCCAGAAATAATTGCCAGTGTTTTAGAAACGGGGGCGGTACAATTCCGGGATCAAAGCCTTTATCTAGGGCAAATTAGCGCCATTATCACCGATCCAGATGCGATTTTAAACCCTCTGGCCGGGGAAAAAGCAATCCGCACCGCCGTGGGGACATTGCTGCCCTCTTTAGCCTCTCTCCCCGGCAGCTGTCATCATTGCCTAGTGGCCTTTGCACCCTCGGGACGGCCTTTAGTGGGAGCGATCGCTGATAAAGTGGGATTGCAGGTATTTTCTGGCTTTACCAGTACACTTGTATCGGCTCCGCCCCTGGCCCGACGTTTTGCGCGTCATCTGCTGGGGGAAAATGACGAAATAATTGCAAAAGTCAAGAGAGAAATTAACTGATGGTTGCCATTAATCCTAATCGACTTTTTCTAACTGCCAAAGAATTTGGTTTCCCTCCCGTCTGACCCGGGAGATTACCCAATTTCGCCACGGCCAATGGTCGCCTCGACTGGTAACGGCGCCTGGATTAATATCCATTAAATCGGCCACTTCGGCGCTGGTAATCAAATAACCGCGATTGGCCACTTCATCGGCAATGCGTAGAGTTTCGATGAGATTTCTTAGCTGGTCAACTCTTTCTCCCCGGGGTAATTGGATTTCATCGCCAGCGCTATTAGGTGGTTCATTCATGGTGATGGTCTGGTCAAAGTTGATTAACAATAAAAATTGTCGGTTGAGGCAAACAAGCAAGCTTCCCCTATCGTTATTCTATCGATTTCATCAATAATAGTCCCCATCAAAACAGTCCTATCCCGTCACATCTTTACTAAAACCCCAAAAACCCCTTGACAAAAAACACAAAATATAGTAGGTAAATCAGGGAAAGTGGTTAGCGGTCACTGATAAGTAGTCGTGCAAAATTAATTTCCTAGTCGAGACAGGAGACAGGAGACAGGAGACGGGATACAGCTATTAGGGATCGGATTTGAGTTTTCAGTTCTCTGTTTGCTCACCACCGCAGAAGTCTGACGGAGTAGTGGCTTAGATGTGTAATTAATTGTGCTTAGATACTTACACTGATAACTGATCACTGATAACTGATCACTGATCACTGATAACTGATAACTGATCACTGATAACTGAAAATAACTGCTATAAAATTGGACTAGCCTTTTTCCCCAGAAAAAAATCCCCATCCATGACCTTAATCCTCTACAACACCCTCAGTCGTCGCGAAGAACCCTTTACCCCCCTCATCCCCGGCATGGTCTCCATGTATTGCTGCGGCATTACCGTTTATGATTATTGCCATTTGGGTCATGCGCGTACCTGTGTGGTTTGGGATGTGGTGCGGCGTTATTTGGAGTATCTCGGTTATAAAGTGCGCTATATTCAGAATTTTACTGATATTGACGATAAAATTCTCAATCGGGCTAAAAATGAACACACCACCATGGCAGCCGTGGCCGAGAAATTTATCCAGGCCTACTTTGAAGATATGGCAAAATTAGGAGTCAGACCGGCGGACGCTTATCCCCGGGCCACTCATAGCCTCGACGGTATCAAGCGCCTAGTCTATGAATTAGAACAAAAAGGCTATGCTTACCCCAGCGATGGCGATGTTTACTATTCCGTCCGTCGTTTTTCCGATTATGGCAAACTATCAGGGCGAAAACTGGATGATCTGCAAGCCGGGGCCAGCGGCCGGGTAGAAACCGACGACCCGGAAGCAATTAAGAAACAAGACCCCTTTGATTTTGCCCTCTGGAAGGGGGCAAAATCGGGGGAACCTAGTTGGGATTCTCCCTGGGGTCAAGGTCGTCCGGGGTGGCATATTGAATGTTCGGCCATGGTCAAAGAACAATTGGGAGAAACTATCGATATTCATGTGGGGGGAAGTGATCTGATTTTTCCCCACCACGAAAACGAAATTGCCCAAAGTGAAGCGGCTACGGGTAAACCTCTGGCCCACTATTGGTTACATAATGGCATGGTTAAGGTGGCTGGGGAAAAAATGTCGAAATCCCTCGGTAATTTCATCACTATTCGCGAGTTATTGGCAAAATATGACCCCTTAGCCGTGAGATTATTAATTTTAGGCGCCCAATACCGCAAACCGATCGATTTTTCCGATGAGGGATTGCAGGCGGCCACTAATGGCTGGCATACTTTACAAGAGGGTTTATCCTTTGGTTATAAGCATCTTCCGCCAGATAATCCCGCAATTACTGACCAAGAGCTAGAAAATCGCTTTCAAGAGGCGGTAAATCACGATTTTAACTTTGCCGGTGGTTTAGCGGTGTTATTTGAAATCGCTAAGGAATTACGCAAGGAAGGTAATAATTTAACCCATGCGGGTAAGACAGACAGCAATCTAGCCCAATTAGCGGTAAAATGGCATACTTTGGTGAAATTGTCTAGGGTTTTGGGCTTAGAAATGGCCGCTGACCAGAGGGAAACCCCTGTTTCTGAGGGAATTAGTGCAGCGGATATCGAAAATCTCATCCAACAACGGACAGAGGCAAAAAAAGCGAAAAATTACGCCGAAAGCGATCGCATTCGCGCAGAATTAAAAGCCCAAGGCATTACTTTAATCGACCAACCCGGGGGAGTAACTAAATGGTTAAGAGAGGGAGACTAGAAATTCTTTGACCACTTCCTCCACTTTGCGATCGCGTCCATCCACCTGATAGTTTAATTTCTGCATAGCTGTGGAGGTAATTTTGCCAGTGAGTTTCGCTAAAACCTGTCGCAATTGCGGATATTTTCGCAAACTATCCCGGTTAAAAATCGGTACCGCTTCGTAGGGAGGAAAATAGCGTTGATCATCTTCTAGGATGACTAAATCTAGCACGGGAATTAAGCCATCGGTGGAATTTCCCGCCACTAAATCCACTTGTTTTTCGGCTAAAGCGCGGTACATTAACCCTAAATCCATCACTTTCGGGGGTCCGGCAAAATTTAGCCCGTAGGTCTTCGCTAATCCCTTATAACCGTCTTCCCTTTCCAAGAATTCATAACCAAAACCCGCTTGCCAATTGGGTGTATATTTAGCCACTTGCGAGAGAGTTTTAAGATTGTATTGACTGGCGGTTTCTCCCCGGATAACAATGGCGAAAGTATTCTCGAATCCTAAACTGGGAAAGACTTCTAGATTAAATTTTTCTGGATAAATCTCTTGCAGCTTTTCAAAGACTAATCGGGCATCGTTAAGGGGTTTTTCTTGCAAAATTCCCGTGAAAGCCGTGCCAGAATACTCCACATAACCGTCGATTTTACCCGCTTTCACCGCTTCATGACAGATCAGAGTACCACCGAGATTAAATTGACGTTCAACCCGTAAATTCGTCTCTTTTTCGATCTCCTGTGCCAAAATTTCCCCTAAAATCACCTGTTCGGTAAAATTTTTGGAACCGATCACCACTGTGCCGGGGGATGAATGGAAAATTTGAGTCAAGAGGAAAGATAGCAGGGCTAACCCGATTAAACCTAAGCCCCATTGCCATTTAGAGGGCTTTTTCGGACGTTGCGAAGGGGAAAAGGTCTTTTCTAGCCGACCGAGACTCCAATCGGCAACAAGGGCTAAAAAAGCGGCAGGAATTGCCCCCGCCAAAATTAACTGATTGTTGACCGTGGCAATACCGCGAAAAATAAACACTCCCAAACCACCGCCACCGATGGCAGCTGCGATCGTAGCCACACCGATAGCAATCACCGTCGCAATTCTCACTCCTGCCAAAATCGTCGCCCTGGCCAGGGGTAATTCGATATAGCGCAGGATTTGACCGTCGGTCATGCCTAGGGATAACCCGGCTAATTTTAATTCGGGATCAACTTTTTTGATGCCCAGATAGGTATTTAAAACAATTGGCAGTAAAGTATAGAGAGTTAGGGCAACAATAGCGGGAATTTTGCCGATTCCTCCCAAAAAAGGCACGGAAATTAAAAAACCAAATAGGGCTAAACTGGGGATAGTCTGTAGGGTGTTAACGATCGCTATAATCGGTGGGGCGAGAATAGCTTGACGACTAATTAAAATACCTAGAGGAATCCCGATTAAGCTACCCATAGCCATGGCTATTCCCGTCAAGAAAAGATGTTCTCCGGTGCGAAAAGCGATTTCCCCCGCATAATCTAGCCAAAAACTATCCATAAACTTCCCTTAAAGCGGCTGGTTCATCCTATTGTATAGAATAAACAGTATCTATTATTTCCAGTCTTGATTTAAAGATTCTATCACCATCTTGACATTATTTCCTCGCTAAAGACCAATGACTAACAAATTTAATCCTCGGGCTAAAACTGTTGCCGATTGGGCCTATATCGGTATTGATAAACATTTTCATAAAGTTCTTAAACACGAAGCTGGGGTTTTACTCGATCAGGATACGGAAGAATTACATCAAATTCGTGTGGGAATGCGCCGTCTTCGCAGTACCTTAACTGGTTTTGCCCCCGCTTTAACCATGCCGAAATCTGCCGATCAAAAACGGGTGGGTAATCTGGGCAGAATTTTAGGAGAATTGCGGGATTTAGATGTGTTAAAATCGGCTTTTGTCGGTCATTATCAGCCAATTTTACCCCCGAAAGAACAGGATTTACTGAAGAAAGTTTTACAAGTTCTCGAACACCGAAGGGAGAAGGCTTTTGCTAAGGTAGAAAAACTCTTAAAGTCCGATAAATTTCTCAATTTTAAGGCAGATTTTGCCAGTTGGTTGGATAATCCCACCTATCAACCGATGGGAAAATTAGATATTGCCACAGTTTTACCAGACTTATTATTACCGCAAGCGAGTCGCTTTTTACTCCATGAAGGCTGGTTAGTTGGGGTAAATTTAGAGGACTATAAAAGATTACGAGAGTTTTCTAGTCAAGAAATTGATGACTTATTGGAAAAAGAAGGATTATTACTGCACGATCTCCGTAAAGAAGCCAAGCGTTCCCGCTATAATATGGAGTTATTCACTCAGTTTTATGGCGACAAATATCAAGAGTACCTAGAAGATATTAAAAACCTTCAAGGTATTCTCGGAGAAATGCAGGATTGTTGTGTTCTCTCGGATTTTCTTAGCCAAATTTTCCCCAATTGTCTTGCCAAGGAAATGCCCACCTTACTAGAAATTTTCCAAAATATCCGTCACCAAAAATGGCAAGAATGGCAACCGCTACAAAAGAAATTCCTTGACGCTGACACCAGAAAAAGTCTGCACCAGACAATTTTACAGCCTATTTTTCGGCCAAATAGTGTAAAATTAGAAACTAATCCAGAATCCTGAGATTAGAACCGATGAATTTTTTTCAAAAGTTAAACCACGCCATTAGTCAAAACCAGACTCTACTTGTCCTCGGTTTAGATGCTAACCCCGAAATGATGCCCTCCACCCCGGGAGAATTAATCGTTAATTTAGAACGGTGGCTCAAGTTTATTATCGATGAAACTGCTCCTTTTGTCTGTGCCTACAAACCAACTTTAGGTTTTTATCAAGCTTTGGGAGCGGCAGGTTTAGAATTATTACAGCGAATTTTAACAGCAATTCCCGCTCATATCCCGGTAATTTTGGATGCTAAACACGGTGATATTAATACTAGCAGTATTTTAGCCGAGACTATCTTTAAAACTTGGCAGGTGGACGCGGTTACTCTCAATCCCTACTCCGGACAGGATCACGTTGCTCCTTTTTTAGTTTACCCCGAGCATGGCGCTTTTATCCTCTGTCATACTTCCAATCAAGGCGCGATTAATCTGCAAGAATTTCCCAGTCGCGACAATCCTTTTTATCTGCAAGTTGTCAAAGAAGCTTGCACCTGGGGAACTCCCGAACAGGTGTTTTTAGAAGTGGGAACCACTCAACCGGAGATATTGAAAAAGATTCGCAATTTTGCCCCCGAAAGATTGATTTTATTACGCAGTATTTGGGAAGACAAAAGTAAATTTTCCGAGTTAATTACTGTGGGTTTAAATAGTCATGGCGAGGGTTTATTAATTCCTGTACCCCAAGACTTTTTATCTCAACCTGATTTGGGAGCAAAAGTCAAGGATTTACGCGAGGAAGTCAACAAAATTAAACAAAATCACCAGCAAGAATCGAGCCAAGATGAGACTTGGACTGCTAACGTTTGTCTTTTAAAACAACATCCTCATCAGGATTTAATTCTACAATTATTTGATATTGGCTGCTTGATGTTTGGCGATTATGTGCAAGCATCGGGAGAAACTTTTTCCTATTATATTGATCTGAGAAAAATTATCTCTAATCCTAATATTTTTCAGCAGGTAATTGAAGCCTATGGAGAAATATTAAAAACCTTGACATTTGACCGCGTTGCTGGTATTCCCTACGGTTCTTTACCCACAGCCACGGGTTTATCTTTATTATTAAATCATCCGATGATTTTCCCCCGCAAAGAAGTAAAAGCTCACGGCACAAGAAGAGTAATTGAAGGTAATTTTCAAGTGGGGGAAACGGTGGTAGTGGTGGACGATATTTTAATTTCTGGCAAAAGTGCGATCGAGGGGGCAGAAAAGATTAAATCGGCGGGATTATTAGTTAATGATATTGTGGTTTTTATCGACCATGGTGGCCCTGTTAAAGATAAACTTCGTAGCCATGGTTATCAACCTTATTCGGTTTTAACCCTAGCAGAAATTACCGATACTCTCTACGAAGCGGGAAGACTGACAGAAGCAGAATATAGCTGTTTTTTAAATCGCTCCCATTGATATTTAGCCATCAGTTATCAGTTATCAGTTATCAGTTACCAGTTATCAGTTATCAGTTACCAGTTATCAGTTATCAGTTTTAAGTAAGGGACTTGCGCTTTGATAATGTACCTTTTGGGCGAACGCAGTTCGCCCCTACATTGTGGACAAAATCCGTTACTGTAGGGGCGCAAAGCTTGCGCCCTCCGATCGATTGGGATATTATTCCCACGCAAGTCCCTAAGCAGTATGTATTAAGTGAGCCTCATCAAATGGCAGTTTCCTGCTGTCTTTTCACTGTTTACTGTTTACTGATCACTGATTACTGATTACTGATCACTGATTACTGATCACTGAAAATTGTTAAGAAACTTGACTGCGTAAGACCTTTAGGGTATTCAGGAGCTTGCTTTCTTCTTTTTCCTCAAAAATAGTTAAATCTTTCGGTTTACAACGTTTTATATGCAATTTAATCCCCTGCGCTCCTTCTGTTTTCAAATCTTCTTCGTAACCAGCTTGAGCGACTTCAGCCTCGTCTTTAGCGAGAAAAGGACCGAAATAATAAGTACATCTGGGATAGTCGGTTTTAATCTCGACCCAGTAGGCTAATCCGAACCTTTCGAGTAAGCTAATCAAAAATTCTTTCATCTCGTTCCCCATCTAAATCTACTCTGGTGGTTTTGTTACGTTCGTTTACATTTCGCAAACTTCCTTCCTATTTTATTTATACTTTCTCCTTTTGGCTATTGGGAGTGTCGAAAAATACAGATTCTCAGTCGGGGGAATTTTGCCAGCGTTGCCGGTAAACCTCGTAAAGAGCCATACCCGCCGCCACCGAAGCATTGAGACTGGGGGTTTTGCCTGCCAAAGGGATAGATACCAACTCATCGCAGGACTTTTGGGTCAACAGACTCAAACCCTCTCCCTCCGAACCTACCACCAATCCTATCGCACCCGTTAAATTGATTGTGTGTAAAGATTTACCAGTTTTTGCCGCCGTGCCGTAGAGCCAAAAACCGGCCGCTTTTAATTCCTCTAAAGCACGATTGAGATTAACCACCCTAGCGACGGGTAAATATTCCAAGGATCCGGCCGCCACTTTCATCACTGTCGATGTCACCCCGGCGGCGCGACGTTGGGGAATAACTACCCCCTGACAACCCATAGCTTCAGCGGTGCGAATAATTGCCCCAAGGTTATGGGGATCCGTAATACCTTCAGCGATGACGATGACGGGGTGGCGACTTTTGCCCTTAGCTTTTTCGATCAGATCGGCTAATTCGATATAATCATAGGGGGACATCTGGGCGGCGATTCCCTGATGATTGGCCTTATTGGTAATCTGATCGAGACGCAGATCGTCCACCTCATCAATTACCGTACCGTTGGCCTTGGCTTTTTCTAGGAGGGTATGATAACGGGGATCGTAACGGAGTCGATTGACCACCCAAATCCGATTTAGTTGGCGCTCCTCCTCCATGGCTGTTAAAACCACCCGGCGACCGTAGAGCAGATCATCAGCTTCTTGGTTTTCTGGAGTTACTGCCGGGGATTTAGCCAGAATTGGCCCAGTTTTTGACCGCAAGGGCCGGCGAGAATTACGATTATCGGACTTGTCACGAAATGGTCGATCGCTCATGATTGATTAATAGTAAAGGAGTCGGGAGTCATCCCGATGGCTATAATTCTAGTTTTTCTAATAGTTGATGTAATCTTGAGGGGTCTTGTAGATAAAGATAGCCGAACAGGGTTTCTAAACTGCTGGCCTGCTGATAGACTTGGGCTGTCAGACGACGGCGTTTTCCCGTGACCGCATTGCGTCCCCGGCGCAGAATTTCTTTTTCTTGGTCTGTCAGATAGGGCTGCAGTTGTGCTAAATCTAAAGCCTGTTGTTCGGCCCTGACTTTGCCTACCACCTGAGCGTGATAGTCTCCCAGACGCTGGGGCGGCAGTAAATAATAGGTGCGGATGTATAATTCATAAACAGCATCCCCCAGATAGGCCAGGGAAGCAGGCGATAATCGGTCAAGACCCTCTAGGATTGGTGAACCCTGGCCACTGACCTGTAAGCGAATTTGTTCGAGAGGAGATTCCACGATTTACGCTTTTTCTAGATGTTTGATCGCCGCTTCCAGGGTGGGTTGCAGGGAAAAAAACTTCTCCAATCGCACCAGTTTTACGGTTTGAGTCACCCGGGGATTGGTAACAATTTGTAAACTGCCCCCTTCGGTTTTGGCCTTTTTCACCAATTTTACTAAGGCCCCTAAACCGGAGCTATCGATAAAATCAATCTGAGCGAGGCTAATAATCACATCCTTGGGACCTTGCTCCACATAGCCTTCGATCACCTTACAAAAAGTCGGTTCGGAAAAGGCATCTAAAAGACCCGTCAAACGGAAAATTTGGTACTTATCTCTGACCTCACGCGTGCCTCGCAAGCTGACGGTCAAGTTAATTGCTTCTGGAATAATCGCCTCCTAGCTCTAGAGCCGTAAAAATCAAAACCCTAGTATATCCTAAAAATTTACGACCGATCCTTTTTTGCTTGCCGCATTAAATCGACAAATTTGGCGAACAGATAATCGGCATCGTGGGGGCCGGGACTGGCTTCGGGGTGGTATTGTACCGAGAAAAAGGGCAAAGACCGGTGTTTTAAACCGGCTACGGTGCGATCATTGAGGTTGAGATGGGTAATCTCCACTTGCGGATTTAAAGATGCCTCCTGCACGGCAAAACCGTGATTCTGACTGGTAATTTCCACCTGTTGCCGCAGTCCACAGGGTTGATTTAACCCGCGATGACCAAATTTCAGTTTAAAGGTTTCTGCTCCTAGGGATAGACCTAAAATTTGATGACCCATACAGATGCCAAAAGTCGGTTTTTCCCCTTGCAAAAGTTGCTTGGCTAGGGCAATACCTTCGGTGACAGCCGCCGGATCTCCCGGTCCGTTAGAAAAGAAAATACCATCGGGATTATATGCGGCGATTTTTTCCGGGGGAGTGTCGGCGGGAACCACGATCACCCGACAACCGTAGCTGGCTAAACGCCGGAGAATATTGCGTTTGATGCCAAAATCGATCGCCACCACCGTTAACGGTTCTTGATCACTATCAATTGGCGCAAATTCCCAGGCGGACGGGGTGGGAGTCGTCCATTCGTACACTTCCTTGGTGGTAACTTCCTTAACTAGATTTAACCCGGCCATACTGGGGGCTGCCTGCACCAGTCGCAGTAAATCATGATAATCGAGTATTTCCGTCGAAATTGCCCCATTCATCGCCCCAACCGAGCGAATTTTGCGGGTCAGGGAGCGGGTATCGATGCCATAGATGCCAATAACATGATGAGCGGCCAGATAATCCGGTAGGGATTGGCTAGAACGCCAATTACTGGGCCGGTGGCAGATGTTTTTGGCGATCGCTCCTTTGACCTGGGGACGAATTGACTCCTCATCTTCGGGGTTAACCCCCGTATTTCCCAATTCTGGATAGGTAAAAGTGACGATTTGACCAGCATAACTGGGATCGGTGAGGACTTCCTGATAACCGGTCATCCCTGTGTTAAAGACAACTTCGCCGACGGTGGTTCCCTGGGAGCCGAAGGAATAACCCTCGTAAACCGTACCATCGGCCAGAACTAATAAGGCTTTTTGACTAGCAGCACTGGATATCATCGTCAATTTTTTAATCTTGAGTAGTGGTGAGAAACAGAAGTCAAGGATAGACTAGAACAGGGACTAGAAAACGAATTGCTTAGTTTTAATTGGCTAGGGCGTTTTATGATTAAGAGTACGTCCGCTCAAAGACAACAGCTTCCCCTGACTAGCCATCGGCAAAATCCTATCGCTTAAAAAATAACTATATAAGTAATATGAGTCCAAGAAAACTGACTGATGCCACGAAAAAAGAAATTCTTAAGCTTTATCGGGAAACGGAGGCCACCACTTCCACGTTAGCCGAGCGTTATGGCGTGAGTAGTTCTACGGTCAGTCGTTTTCTCAAAAATTCTTTTTCTGGCGAGGAATACGAGCAGTTAATCCAGAAAAAACGCTTGGCCCGCAATGGTCGCGGCCTTGAGGAGGAGGAGGAGGCAGCAGCGGATTTACCAGAAAAAGCGATCGAGGTGATTAGTTTTCGGGCAGCGCGCACCGAAGCTAAGGATGAGCGGGATTTTGAGCCACCGATCGCTTCTGTGGAACAATTAACCCTGTTAATGGATACCTCTTACTCGCCAGAAGCAGATAATCCAGAAGATACAGAAATTAATGGCGATAAGACCCTAGAAACCGCTAATTTAAACGAGTTTTTCGTCGAAGCTATCGAGGAAGATGAGCTTGACGAGGATTGGGATGAAGAGGAGGATGAAGATGAAGAGGAGGATGAAGATGAAGATGAAGATGAAGATGAGGGAGAACTAGCGGACAGCTATTTAGGCCCGACTATCGTTAAAACCGCCCAACTACAGATCTTACCCCTCTCGGCGGCGGCTTTTCCCAAAACCTGTTACTTGGTAATCGATCGCGCTGCCGAATTAATCACCCGTCCCCTCAAGGATTTTGCCGAATTGGGTAAGGTTCCCCCTCAGGAAATCCAGCAGCGCACCCTCCCCATCTTTGAAAGTCATCGCATCGCTCGTCGTTTCTCCAAGCGCAAGGAAAAAGTGATTAAAGTTCCCGACGGTCGCCTGATCGAAAAAGCTCACGCTCAACTGGAAGCTAAAGGGATCACCCGTCTGCTCATGGATGGTCGTATCTACGCTTTAGAGTAGGGAATTAGCGGGTTAGCAGGGTGTGGGGTGTGGGGTGTGGGGTGTAGGGTGTGACCCCCCCCCAACCCCCCCCACAACGGGGGGGGGTGGGGTGTGGGGTGTGGGGTGTGGGGTGTGGGGTGTGGGGTGTCGGAAGAATAAATAGAAATAATCTCCTGTCTCGGAGTCTCCTGAATACTGTCTCGGAGTCTCCTGAATACTGTCTCGGAGTCTCCTGTCTCCTATTTGAACAATAGATAAGTTTTTTAACAAGAGTAGTTTCAGATACTAATTAGCCGATGGACTGGGGTAGAATTGGGAAAACCAGTCCAACTGTTTTAGCCAAGCTATTTAACTATGATTAAAATTAACTTGCTGTTCGCGTTATCTTCTCTTAAAAAATCGAAAAAAAACTTTACATAAACTCAAAGGAGGGCCTCGTAAATTGCTCATCTAAAAGCAGAGTGAGTTATCGGACAAAGTTTTTAGGTGCTTTTGTTGATTACTTCTTAACCACCATCTTATAAGTAGAAGAAGGGAGATGAAAGTTAATCAGTTACTAAGACTCTACGAACAAGGAGAGCGGGATTTTTTAGCCATTGACTTGATGAGTCTAGATCTACAACAAGTGACTCTAATCGCTGTCAATTTTGCTGCGGCCAATTTGCGCGGAACTAATTTGAGTCGCTCTTTTCTGACTAAATCAAATCTGCGGGGAGCGAGTTTAAATTGGGCGAATTTAACCTATGCCAAATTAAGTCAAGCGCAATTAGTGGAAGCGGACTTAACCAAAGCCAATCTCACCGGGGCCTTTATGGTCCGGGCAAACCTGCGTAACTCGCGCTTAAGTGGGGCGGATCTTTCCCATGCTAATCTCCGGGGAGCGAATTTATGCGGGGCGAATTTATGCGGGGCGAATTTATACTTAGTTAATCTCTTGGAGGCAACCCTAGATAAAGTTAATCTCAATTGGGCTAATTTGCAAGAAGCGCGGTTAAGTGGGGCTAAATGTCGTCAGATTTCCGCAAGGGAAGCCAATTTTAGCGGCTCTTTTCTGAAAGAGGTGGACTTTCAAGGGGCCAATTTAGAAAGGGCTAATTTTAGCGAGGCACGTCTGACGGGTAGTGATTTACGCGGGGCCAATTTAGTGGGTGCTAATCTAGCGGGAGCGCGTTTACAAGAGGTAAATCTACAGGGAGCGGACTTGAGGGGTGCTAACTTGACGGGGACTTGTTTTGAGCGCGTCACCGGTTGGACAGAAACCACCCAAGAAGATGATATTTTTCCCCTAGACTGGTTTCAGCCTCGTTTTGCCACTTAAAAGCCCGTCCTTTTGCTATCGATTAACGATTAGCTGGAGTGGTTAATCTTTGGTTAGGAATAGGGATTGGGGGAGCATTATTCGGCTCATCCTCGAAGGGTAAAGCAGGGGGAGGAGGAGGAGTGGTGGCACCCGGAGATGGTGCTGGAGATGGCGTGGGATTAACGGCAGCGGGGGGACTTTTCGGGGTGACGACGGGTGCGGGAGAGCTAAAACCGAGGAGAGCTTTGCCAAAGGGAAAAACATTCCCCCAGCGTTGAATATTGGGATGGCCAAACCAATCTTGACGGGACACCTTCACCGAGAGGAGAGGTGCGATCGCTCCTGATTTTTCGGCGGTTATTAATAAATCAATTTTATTAAGACCCTGTTGTTGATTAAAACGACTGATGATAGTTTTCTCCGCTAATTGCGATGCTCTAGTCAATAATTCTTCGTAGGATTCTCCCTGTTGAACTGCGATAGGAACATTAACAGTGGATTGAGCTAAAACCACATCAACGGCGATAATTCCCGTCAGCAGCGTTAAAACAGTAATAGACTTGTACATAGGACAGACGGTTAAACAGGCACTCCCTGGCTAGGGTCGGGATCTTCCCTGTGAGAGTTCCCCGATCGCTTTCTTAAATTACCATAACCGCTCTCTGGCCACAATGGAAATTTTCCAGTAGCGAAATCGTCCTTAGTCCCTAGCAATAGGCAATAGGGGAATAATTAGGGCTGGCTGAATAAATCTAAAAACTTTGTTGGATAATATCTTTAGGCTTTTTTCAAATCAAAAAGTACCAGCCGAGAGTAATCGGGGGGAAAATTCTGGGACTTTTTTCCTGAAAATGGGTAAAACCCCACACCCCACACCCCACACCAACGAAAAACTTTTTTAGTATAACCTAATTATATTTGGCCCTATCGATCAGAGGTTGTTAATTATGACACAAACTAGCGAAACCGTTACCTATTCTCTCGAATCTGTCCTGAAAGAAATTAAAGATAGCATTAAAGAGGTTAATCAGAAAATTGACTCTCTCCAAAGAGATATGGGTCAGAAAATAGATTACTTTCAGAGAGATGTGGATCAAAAATTTGACAATCTCCAAAGAGATATGGATCAGAAAATCGACAATCTCCAAAGAGATATGGATCAAAAATTTGACAGTCTCCAAAAAGATGTTAATCAAAAATTTGACAGTCTCCAAAAAGATGTTAATGATTTAAAAGTGGAAGTCACAGAAATCAAAGGAGATATTAAAACTCTTGATCAGAAAGTCGAAACAATGGATAAACGACTGGAAAAAGTCGAAGATAGTTATGCAATCTTAGTGAAAGATATTGCTGACTTGAAAGGGTTTAAATCCCTGATTATCCCCCTGGTTGTGGCTTTTTTAAGTGCCGTGGTAACTTTGGGATTGCGCGGCTTTTTTCTTGGCAA
>NZ_JAPZSR010000323.1:0-3816 GCF_027531875.1 Microcystis sp. LE19-84.1B
CTTCCCCACTTCCCCACTTCCCCACTTCCCCACTTCCCCACTTCCCCACTTCCCCACTTCCCCACTTCCCCACTTCCCCACTTCCCCACTTCCCCACTTCCCCACTTCCCCACTTCCCCACTTCCCCACTTCCCCAAAAAAACAACCCGCGGCAGTTAACCGCGAGTTATTTTTGCTTAAAATCGGATCATTACTGAACGGTAATCGTTCCGACCATACCGGCGCCGCGATGGGGTTCGCAGTAGTAGCTGTAAGTACCCGGTTCGCTGAAAGTGCTTTCAAAGGACTCCCCGGCGGAAAAAGCCAGACCTTTATGGGATAATTTGCTGGCTTGGGCTTCGGGAACTTTGGCACTATCGAAAACGATGTTATGGGGAGAAAGTTTGTTATTGACCCATTTCACCGTATCTCCTGCTTTAATAGTCAGGGTGGGGGGATCAAATTGTAGTGTGCCTGCATCACCGCCCATCTTCACCGTGAAGGTTTCCGCAGCAGCGGAGGCAGTGTTGAAGAAGAAGCTAGAGACGACTAGCACCACGGTAGCGACCAATAAACCTAATTTTTTCATGCTTGTTAATCCTTTACACGAGGGGAGATGACAAGTTTGACAGCCTGTCTTTTGACAAAAAAGTAAAAGTTTGCTTTTAACTGTCCCATGAATTGATTCTACACCAAGTTTGACAGCTTGTCTTTTGACAAGAAAACCGTTTTTTTCTGACCATGGTTGGGGAATTTCTGAAGAAATAGAGGAGAACCAATCGTGAAAAGATTATTAATTTCCCTGTGCTTGCTCTTGGCTGTGGTTACTTTCGGTATGGCTCGTCCCGCTTTAGCTGATGGGGCTTCGATTTTCAGTGCTAACTGCGCTTCCTGTCACATGGGCGGTAAAAACGTGGTTAATGCCGCTAAAACCCTGAAAAAAGAAGATTTAGCTAAATACGGCAAAGATTCCGTTGAAGCTATCGTTACCCAAGTTACCAAAGGTATGGGTGCGATGCCGGCTTTCGGTAGTCGTCTCAGCGCTGAAGATATCGAAGCTGTAGCTAATTATGTCCTCGCTCAAGCGGAAAAAGGCTGGTAAAAGTTAGTTATCGGTGGCGAGTTATCGGTTATCAGTCTGGTAAGAATTGTAGCGATCGAAATTCTTGGGTCAATTGCTGGCTTAAAATAGCTAATGGTTCATCTCGGGGCAAGGTTGTGAAATTGCGATCGTTTTTCTATATTTTAGGTGCGACGGTAATCATTCTCCTAGGAGTCGCTACAGCCAGTTTTGCTTGGATTCTCGCCGATAGTCCTCTGTCTTTGCTCAAAGGTGGGGTGCTGCGGGAACCGGCGGCGGCGATTTTTGTGCCGAAACAGGCCCCGGTTATGGTATCCTTGCTGGTCAATCCCGAACGTTTGGAGTCTTTTGGTCAATTAATCGCTACACCGGCTAATCGACGACGTTCCCACCAAGAAATTAAGGATTTAGAAAAAAGTCTGCTCGGTAAAACGGGATTGAATTATCAAAAGGAAATCAAACCCTGGTTAGGGGAAGAAATCACCCTCGCTGTTACTTCCCTAGATTTCGATCGCGATACCGATAATGGTATCCAACCGGGTTATCTTTTGGCAATTCAAAGTAAAGATGGCGAACGCGCTAAGGAGTTTCTGCAAGCTTCCTACTCAAAACAGGCGGTTTCGGGCAAATTTGACCTGGTTTTTGAACCCTACAAGGGAGTTAACCTAATCTATCAACGTCCCTTGACTGCGGGAGATAATAATCGTTTTCTCGCTAGTGCCGTGGTGGGTGATACGGTGCTTTTTGCCAATAATATCAAGGTTTTGCGCGAGGCACTTAATAACGTGCAAGTACCAGATTTAAACCTAAAAAATAGCCCCGATTACCGAGAAGCCCTCAAAAATATCACTGAACCGCGTATAGCTATAGTTTACGGCAATTTACCCCCGTTATCGGCTTGGATAGCTAATCAACCCGTCCCGGAGAGTCCCGAAGCAAAACAACGATTAGCCACGGCTTTTACGCTCAAATCCGGGGGAATAGTCGCTCAAACCGCCTTAATTGGGGTTTTAGGACAGGATGACCAAGCACCAATTTTATCTAGTCCCGTGGGAGCATTATCTTTTATCAGCGAAAATAGCCTTTTAGTCGCCGCTAGTCGCGATTTAAATCGTTTTTGGACTCAGGTAGAGGAGGGGTTAGAAGCGGATAGTCCCCTACAGGAATTAATAACACAGGTCTTAAACCGCTTCCAGTCGCCTTTAGGTTTAAATTTGCCTGAAGACGTTTTTAGCTGGGTTAGAGGCGAATATAGTCTCGCTCTCGTGCCTAATTCAAAGGGGATGGAACCCGATAGTGTTTTTGTAGGGGAACGGGTGATGGGAGTAGAGGTGGACAGTGCGATCGAGCATTTGGATGAGTTGGCCCGCAGTCGCCGCTATAATGTGGTTAATCTGCCTTTACTCGATCGATCGGTGACAGCTTGGACAAAGTTAACCACGGCGGTCCCAGAGGGAAAAGCGCAACTAGAGACGCTCGTGACGGGGGTGCATACTAGGGTCGATAATTATGAAATTATCGCTAGTTCTGTGGAAGCGATGGGTTTAGCTTTATCTGCACAGAAAAACCCCATTTTAGGTAGTGGTAAGTTTCGACAGGCAATTACTGCTTTACCCGCAGAAAATGATGGTTATTTTTACGTCGATTGGCGACAATTGCAACCAGTTATTGAGTCGAAATTCCCGATCGTGCGGGTGTTAGAATTATCGATTAAGCCTTTATTTAATAATCTGCGTTCTCTTACTATTAGCAGCCAAGGCAGTGAAAATTCTGTGCGTCGGGGAACGATTTTCTTTAATCTGGGAGTGAAATCTTAATCAGTTATCAGTTATCAGTTATCAGTTATCAGATAGAATCTTGTAGGTTTGGTTGAGCGATTTAATACTTAGGGGAAACCTGCTCGATTCAATGATTTGAGCGAAACCCAACATTATTGACGACATTGGTGTGGTTGGGTTTCGCTCAAGCGTCGCTAATATTTGACAGACAAGAGTTATTATTGCTCAACCCAACCTACTGCTGTTGATAACTTGTTTAATTTGTTGTGCTAGGGTTTGGATTTCTTGGGGAAAATTGGGGTCTTTGAGCATTTCTACCTGTAAAAAAGGAACCACTTGCTGTTCAATCATCGCCTCGGATTTGGTTTGTTCTGCTGCCGCTAAAACCTGAGCGGCGGCGAGTTCCTTTTGTAACTTTTGCTTAATTTTTTGCCACAATTATACACCTTTATCCATT
The DNA here is from genome assembly GCF_027531875.1 of Microcystis sp. LE19-84.1B. Classification (NCBI taxonomy): domain Bacteria; kingdom Bacillati; phylum Cyanobacteriota; class Cyanophyceae; order Chroococcales; family Microcystaceae; genus Microcystis; species Microcystis sp. LE19-84.1B. The sequence continues at coordinate 3,296 of NZ_JAPZSR010000323.1, forward strand.
GCTCCTTCCGTTAATTTACCGATAACAGCTTCAAAGGCGATTTTAGCGATTTCGGCGGCGGCTAATTCGGCTAACATAATTATCAATGGGGGGAATTTTTCGCCATTCTAGCACAACTATTTGGGGATGAAAGCAGGAAAGTCAATCACTCATGTTATCGGGAATCACCGTTCCTTTGATCCCCCCTTAATCCCTCCTTGATAGTAGGGTTGATTCATGAATCAACCCTACCCTTGATAAGGGGGGTGCCGATCCCCCCTTAATCCCCCCTTGATAAGGGGAGTGCCGATCCCCCCTTAATCCCCCCTTGATAAGGGGGGTGCCGATCCCCCCTTAATCCCCCCTTGATAAGGTAGGGCTGTTTCATTTAAATTAATTACAGCTGATTTTGAGTCAATAAATTTGACCGAAGATTCTCAAGTTTATCTTTTTCTAATCAAAAGAGTTAGTCACAATAACTAATATTTAATCCTCTGCCAATATTTATTATGAATAAATTGATAAAGCTTGTTCCCAAGCCA
>NZ_JAPZSR010000018.1:0-18513 GCF_027531875.1 Microcystis sp. LE19-84.1B
CAATTGCTTGGCGGACGATTGAAAATAATCTAACTCCATTGCGTTCACAATTACAGGAAATTTTAGAAAATGAAGCCGAAAATTAATCTATAAAAATCCCCCTCAACTTATTCAATTAAGGGGGAATGAGTTATATAAAAAAGGCAATTTAACCGACGTTAGCGGCTTCTTTTTCGAGGGAATGAGAGCGTTTTAAAGCTATATAAAGCAGTATTAAGACAAATAACTTAAATCTAAAAATAATATTAAATTGACCGTACAACTGATAATGTCATATAATGTCAGGTAAAAGCTTATTAATCTGGATTCTGTGTTTAACAATGAACAATTTTGATATTCATTCTTTAATTACAACTGTTGATAATCTCATCTTCTCCTATACAGGAGAGAATTTAGATGATGTTCAGTCTGAAATCTTAGAAGGGGTGATTAATCACCAAAAATACACAGAAATCGCTAAAAATCATCATCGTTCCGAGAAATATGTCAAGGATGTAGCCGGTAAGCTATGGAAAACCTTATCGGAAATTCTAGGAGAAGAAGTTAATAAAGCTAATCTTAGGTCTAGTCTGCGAAGATATTATTATAATGTCGCTAACAATAATGTATTTGGAATCCAAATTAGCGAAGGTAATATCTGTAATCAACTACCAGAAAATCAGTTACAAAAACCTAATATTGCTGAAGAATATAAACTCGAAATCGCTACAGAATTGATGAAAGAAGGCTTAAACGTCGAACAAATTGCTAGAGTGTTAAAACTTCCCTTAGAATTAGTTAAAGAGCAACTCGAAAAACCTAAGCAACCTAATTAGAAGTTAGGTTGACAGTGGTAGAGGGTGTTAAGCTATCGTTACAGCAGTTATCTCAATAAGTAGGTGGGTGGAATTAAATATAAGATGAACGTAGGTTGGGTTGAAGCATGAAACCCAACGCCGGTTCATGTTACGCTACCGCTAACCCATCCTACAAATAATTGTGCCTCCCTACTTATACCAAATCCGGTTATTAAAAACTGATTATTTATTCTCCCTTTTGCATGAGTGTCTCTTGCATGAGTGCCTCTCCTGATATGTAGCCTATACTCAACGGATTTAGTATTAGTAGATATGTATGAGGTCAGTTCAGGTTGATGAGAAAGGCTGTAATAGACAAAAATAGTCAAAATATTTATAATAGAAGGTTGGACTAAAATTTTCTGTGACTTGCCCATGTTATTGTCTGGCGCCACCGGTAGCGAACAATTTTTAGGGAGTGAAGCGATCGCCACTTACGCCACAGCTAAGGCCGTGATCCTGCCGATTCCCTACGAGGCCACCACCACCTATCGCAAGGGTTGTGAAACTGGACCGGCGGCGGTGATTACTGCTTCCCAACAATTGGAAGCTTATGACGAGGAACTTAAGAGGGAAACCTGTTTAGAAGTGGGCATCTATACCCATGATGCGATCGCCGATACCCGTCAGCAACCGCAATTGTCCGCCGAGGAGATGTTAGCCGTCACCACAGCTACAGTTTCGCGTTTAATTGCCGATGATAAATTTGTCGTCGCCGTCGGGGGTGAACACGCTATCACTACGGGAGTAGTACAAGCTTACCGACAAGCTTTATCGGAACCTTTTACTGTGGTTCAAATTGATGCCCATGGCGATATGCGTTTTGAGTACGAAGGCTCCCACCATAACCACGCCTGTGTGATGCGTCGGGTGTTAGAAATGGGTTTACCGACCTTACCCGTGGGAATTCGGGCTATTTGTCGAGAAGAAGCGGAATTAATCGCTAAACAGCAGATTCCCGTGATTTGGGATCGAGATATCGCCGGTGATCCGAATTGGATCGAAAAAGCGATCGCCAAAATTAGCACCGAGAAGGTATTTTTAACCATAGACGTGGATGGCATCGATCCGGCTTTAATTCCGGGGGTGGGAACACCTGAACCGGGGGGGTTAAGTTGGCATCAAACCCTAGGCTTTCTCCGTCGTCTTTTCCAAACCCATCAAGTGATTGGCTGCGATGTGATGGAATTGGCCCCGATTAGTGATTCGGTGGTCTCGGAATTTACCACTGCCAAGTTAATTTATAAGTTAATTGGCTATCAATTTACTGCCTAGGGGCTTGCCTAATTAGGAGCAATCGTGTTATAATAACAATTCGTGCGGACGTATAGCTCAGTTGGTTAGAGTACATCGTTGACATCGATGGGGTCACTGGTTCGAATCCAGTTACGTCCATAAATTATCTGCCCTAGTCCCGGTCATAACCTTCATCTCTAATGATAGGATGAACGATCGAAGCTCTCCAGACAAATCTTATGACTAGCTTACTGCGCGACTTTTGGTATGTGGCCACACCGGCAAATAAACTTAAACCCGGTCAGCTAATGGCCAAAAAAATGCTAGGTGAACCGATTGTTGTTGGCAGGAGAGAGGATGGAGAAGTGTTCGCATTGCGGGATATTTGCCCCCATCGTGGCATTCCGCTGCACCATGGCTGGATTGAAGGGGATGGGGTGTACTGTTGCTATCATGGCTGGAAATTTAACACTAGCGATGGCGTTTGTTCTGAGATCCCCTCATTAACGGAACACGATCGCCTTGATATTAGCAGAATTTGTGTCACCAGTTATCCCTGTCGTGAAATACAAGGTCATATCTGGGTGTTTATTCCGGCAGACTCAAAAAGAGAAATTAATCGAGAAAATCTGCCCCCTGTGCCGACTATTGCCGATTTTGGCAAACTTACCCCCAAAATAGCCGAAACTATCACTTTTGACTGCAATATTGACCATGCAGTGGTGGGATTGATGGATCCGGCCCACGGTCCCTACGTTCATACTTCTTGGTGGTGGCGCAGCGGTCCGCGCCAATTTCGGGTCAAAGAAAAACAATACGAACCTGTTCCCCTCGGTTTCCGTCTTGCTCCCTATGATATGCCTGTAAGTGCGAAACCCTATAAAATTTTGGGTAATAAAGTATCGATTGAAATTGTTTTTGAATTGCCCTCGGTGCGTACAGAAATACTACGAGGCGACCGCCATTTAGCCTGTGCTTTTACGGCAATTACTCCCATCGATGAAAATCACTGCGAAGTCCATCAAAGTTTATACTATACGATCCCTTGGTTGGCATTTTTAACCCCTCTTTTGCGTTATTTAACTCGACAATTCCTCAAACAGGATCGCGATGTGGTGATTAAACAACAGGAGGGACTTAGTTATCATCCAGCTTTGATGTTAATTGATGATGCCGATACCCAGGCCAAATGGTATTATCGCCTCAAGCAAGAATACGAAAAATCTCAAGCAGAAAAACGGGATTTTGTCAACCCCATTAAAGCACAAATTTTACGATGGCGTAGTTAGAATTTGATGATTTTATTACTGGACTTGCCCACTGATTATTTATTCTCCGTTTTGCCTTTTGGCTATTGCCTCTCCTCAATTCACAAACCGGGGGATTTTAATCGCTTTGGTTGTCGCTATTTTAGCAGGTGCGGCTAAACTTTTTGTTTTTTTACCTCCCATTAATCTTTTGATAAAATTCCTTGTAAAAAAGCGCTAGTTTTTAAATCAATCCCTGTAATTGCCGTGCCAACAACTACCGAATATGCACCAACTTCTAGGGCTTTTTTTGCTTCTGTTGGAGTCGATATTCCTCCTTCACAGATAACAGGAACTGATAACTTATTAACTAATTCTTCTAGGAAAGAAAAACTCGGCGGTGGCAGATTTTTAGTTGCTTCTGTGTAACCGTAAAGAGTTGTACCGACAATATCAGCACCAGCTGCCACAGCATAAATAGCACTTTCGATCGAGTCTATATCTGCCATGACTAATTTACCAGTTTCCTGATGAATACGATCGATAATTGTGGCTAAATTTTCATCATTAGGACGCTTTCTGGGGGTAGCATCCAAGGCAATTATATCGGCACCCGCATCGGCAATGGCGAGAGCATCTTGATATTTGGGAGTAATATATACCGAACAATCGCGATAATTGCGTTTCCAGAGTCCAATTATCGGTATATCCGGCAATTGTTGACGGGTAGCTTTCAGATGAGCGGGACTATCAATTCTTACCCCACAAGCACCCCTATCCACGCAAGCATGAGCCATGGCAGCAATAATTATAGGATCGTGCAGAGATGACTCCACTGGCGCTTGACAGGAGACGATTAAACCCGATTTTAAGGTTTCTATTCGCATAAATTGGGGTGTAGGGAAGTGGGGAAATGGGGAGGTGGGGAAGTGGGGAAGTGGGGAAGTGGGGAAATGGGGAAATGGGGAAATGGGGAAGTGGGGAAACTTTTCAGTTATCAGTAAACAGTAAACAGTAATCAGTGAACTGATAACTGATAACTGATAACTGATAACTGACTCCAGCAACAAACTTTTTGCCGCAAACCTTACTTATAAGCAGCAATACACTGTTCAACTAAAGCATTTACTGCGTCCACATCTTTCCAACCGAGAATTTCTGTGACTTTTTTCTCTAGATTCTTATAGGTTTTGAAAAACTCGGCGATTTCTTCCAAGCGATGGGGAGAGACATCTTTGAGAGATTTTACCTCTGCATAACGGGGATCTTTAGCGGGAACACAGAGAATTTTTTCATCGCGATCACCACCATCGATCATTTCTAACATACCAATGGGACGCGCCGTAATCACACAGCCGGGGAAAGTAGGCTGATCCATGATCACCATACCATCTAAAGGATCGCCGTCATCGGCGAGGGTATTGGGAACAAAACCATAATCACAGGGATATTGTACCGAAGAATAGAGAACGCGATCGAGAGCAAAGGCGTTTAAATCCTTATCAAACTCGTATTTATTCTTACTACCGGCGGTAATTTCCACTAAAACATTAATTAAACCGGGTTTCGGTTGGGCAGGAATGCGCGATAAATCCACAAGCTTTCTCCAAATACAAGACAATAGCGCCTTTAGAGTCACCTAAAAGCGCAAGCAAAATTAAAACACACTTTGATTAACTCCGATCCAAATTCTACCCATAAGGGGGATCGGGACGAAGAAAAAAATTTTACCTTGGCAATCGTCTATCTCAATTCTGTCACCTCATTTGCCTCGTTAGGGAGTAGGATGTGTTACCGGTAAGGGGTTCTTCGGTATAGTTAGGCGTGGAGTTATATCCAATCGCTAACAAGGGTAACGTTAGGGTCAGAATTGCGATCATGGTTCCGAGTAAATTGGCCCACCTATGACTAGGAGGTTCGGAAGTCTTCCCTGACGGGTTGCTTGATTCCATAAAGGGGTCGTGTTGAACTCGACAAGTAAAGAATACGAGAGATATATAGAGCAGTCAGCTATCGGCCTTGAGCTTTTAGCAAATTACTGCTGTTTTTTGCCTTTGGGCTTGGTTAACGTCTCGTTAAAAAGCGAAACATTAACAGCAATACTCTCCCTACTAATTATATTTTACCAATTCTTTTCCAGGAGTTCCCTCTGATACTTTTCTTGACGATCTCTCCAGATCATGGTCTGTTGGTGTTTGTCCATGTCATAAGCTGTTCGTAATTTAGATTGCTTGTTGAGACGAGGCAAAAGGCAACAGTAAAGGGATTGCGGGAGGTTCGGCTAATCTAAGAATAAGGGACTTGCGCTTTGATAATGTACCTTTTGGGCGAACGCAGTTCGCCCCTACATTGTGGACAAAATCCGTTACTGTAGGGGCGCAATGCTTGCGCCCTCCGGATCGATCAGGTTTGCTGATCACCCTAAGTAGGGGGAGAGCCTTCGAGATTTTAGGGACTTGCGCTTTGATAATGTGCCATCTGGCTGGTCTGGTTCTTCTACAGAGCGATTTTCTGGCTGGGATATTATTCCTACGCAAGTCCCTAAGCGGTTTAAATGCGTCTTAGCTTACTAAATCAGTTTTTAATAACTGGATTTAGTATCAATCCACAAAAAAAATGTCTGAAAAGCCCAAATATTAAGCGATCCAAACATTTTTTCATTGCAATCGGAGGGTGATATTGACTTTATGTCTTAACTTCGAGCTTACGATAGAAACCTGGCTGTTAATGTAGCCTATTTAACCAAAATATTGATTTTTTGCTGATTTATCGGGATAGACAATCACCTTTTCTTAGAAATTATCCGAGTTTGGAGACAATTGGTCAGCTAATCTCCCAATAAGCTAGGTTTCAGAGACCAGCAAGGCATCCTCAAGCCTTGATTTGTCCTTGCTTGTCATGGACAGCAATCAGGGCAAGTGGAGTTAATCTACCAATATTTACATCATAACTCGATCGAGGGAGAAAAACCAAGAACCTGCGAGAAAAATGCCGATCACCTCAGATCATACCGTCAGTCATTTTTCAGCGAGAAACCACCTCGCTAGAGGATTCCGATTCTAGGGGGAGAGAGGGTTTAATTATCCCGTATTTTGTCTCCTCCGGTGTCACTTGACGGATAACCTCCAAAGCTTCCTTGATCATTACTGCCATGGGAACCGCGATAATCACCCCTAGTAAACCGCCCACTCGCGCCCCCGTCAAGACCGAAACCAACACCCAAAAGGGATTTAACCCGGTGACACTGCCCAAAATCCGGGGAGCAATGCCGTTTTCGACAATTTGCTGCACCACTACAGCTACGGCTAAAACTTGCAGAGCTAAACCAATATCGCGCAAAGCTAGTAAAGCTGTCACCGTGACAATGCCTACAGTTCCCCCAAAAGGGATTAAGGCCATGGTACCAATCAAAAGGCCAAATAGAAGACCAAAAGGGACTTTAATCGATAAAAATGCCGTGACTAATCCCAGGGCCATGCAGGTGGCACAAATCACCTGACCGACAAAGTAATTCTGAAAACTTAAGCGTAGGGTTAGGGAAAAGGGTTGTTGGACGGGTTTGGGCAACCATTGGATAATACTCCTCCAGATATCGGGACTGTGGAGAAGTAGATAAAAGGTGAGGATAATGGTTAGCAGCACATCAAGCACTCGCACCACGGTAAAAACGGTGAGATTAAGGGCTAAATTAACGCTTCTTCCCGCTAAAATTTGCAATTCTGCCCCTAAACGACTGTTAAACTGAGCGATAACACCATCGAAACTGATCGGAATCGGTAGATTCATCGTGTCGATTTTGGTATCTAGTTGCATCAGTTGGCGCTGTCCCGAGTCTAACCATTCTGGCAATCTGTTGACAAATTGCTGCGCTTGGGTGAAGACTAAGGGAACTAGGGTGATTCCCACGGCCACAAAAATTAAAATCGTGATCAGGGAAACCACGATCGCAGCTAAACCCCGTTTTAATCCCTGACGTTCCAACCAAGTCACCGGATAACCCAAGAGAAAAGATAGAACGGCCGCTATCAGTAAAATAACAAATAAAGATTCAAAATAGCCAAAAATTGCCGATAATGCCCAGGCATTCAGAACGATAAGTGGTGCAGCTAGAGCAATCACCAGTAAGCGAGATAAGGAATTCAGGGATTGCCACCACGTCTGAACCCAATTGCGTTTCGGGGGAACGACTTTAACTTCCACCATGAAGCCTCTTAAAGGGTTTGTTTCAATACTTGTATTCTGACAGATCGAAGCCTAACCCGCTAACTCAACTGGGGGGAAGTGGGGTGATGGGGTGTGGGATGCTGACAGGTTTAGGTTTATTACAACAACCTTATGGGTGTAACGGGGGCATCCTGCCGACATTTAAGGTGAACGGCTCCGTTAGGCTGTAGATCTAGTCACTCCATACTTGACAAGACAATGCAGTTGCATTACCATCAATATCTAGTTTTTACAGACAGGTTTAGAGGTCGCAATGGCTGCAACGATGGCCCCATGCCCAGAATCCACTCTTACCGATCGCTATCAGACTACAATTCCCGATTCTGTTCGCAAAGTCCTTGGCTTGAATAAGCGTGATAAAATCTGCTACAACATACAGGCCGACGGCAAAGTATGGATTTCCAGGGCTGACGAGGCAGAAGAAAATGATCCAGTGCTTGGGAAATTTCTGAATTTTCTTGCACAAGATATGGAACAGAACCCTCAACACATACAGGCAATTAGTTCTAACCTAGTCAGTCATGTTCAATCCTTGGTCTCTGGGGTTGATCTGGATCTTGATGCACCACTTCTGGATGAGGACGAATAAGGTTGTCTATAGATCAGCCCCTAGTGATTAATGGATGGAGCATATTTGCTCATCCTCTGTTCCTTGAACAGTTTGAAGAACTTGTGATGCAGGTTGAAGAGCTGCGTCACAAGTTTCCTCAAGATTACAAAAGGAAAAATGCTACAAAGCGTCTAGCTGCCATAGCAAAGTTAGCCTTTGATACTATTCCTCAAGACCCAACTCGCAGTGAGTATCGACTGGGAACTACGCTTGGAGACGATTACAAGCACTGGTTTAGAGCCAAGTTTTTTCAGCAGTATCGACTGTTTTTTCGATATCATCAAGAGAGTAAAATAATTCTCCTCGCTTGGGTCAATGATGAAAACTCTAAGCGAGCTTATGATAGTAATACAGACGCTTATAGAGTCTTTAGGAAAATGCTAGATACTGGTCATCCTCCAGATGATTGGCATGACTTACTCAAAGAGGCGAAAAGTACAATTAGCCGTTTACGAGAAGCTGCTGAAACCGAAATTTAATGATAGATATGTCTGGACTTCCCCCATACAGACATACTAAAAAATTAACAAAACCCTTATGGAGCTTCTCAGAAAAAATTGAAAAGAGGCTACTGGGTACATTTTTCACTTGAAAATGGCTTTACCGTTGACTGTATCTGGAGTAGAGCGATTCTGTAGAGTTGGCTGTCTAGCGATCGCTAACTTGATCGTAACAGATAGTGTCATCAATCTCTAGAGTAAGCGATTCCCTCTGTAGCCATGTTTAGATAGCTAGTACATTTACACTAGAGAAGTTCAGTTATATCAAAGAATTTTAGTTATCTTTTGACAAAAATTAGATAAATTGGCTTTTTTATCTAAAAACTCTAGTAATTCAGCTAGAGATTTTTGAGGATTTTTATATTTCTCGACCTGCCGATTTAGACTGAATTTAATTTCTTCGGGATATTCATCGAACAAATGACTTAAAAAAGTATCAGGAGATTGAGCCTTTATACCCCAAGTTTCTAAAGCTGACAGTGAAAAATCGGCAAGATTATTAGTTAAAATTAGATTAGCTTTAGCCATAACAGCAGTTGCTAAAACATGACGATCTTTTAAGTCGTTTGTCATTAACTCAATTAAACCAGATGGCACTTCAATCATGGCTTCGGGAAAAGCTGCTTTCATTGTCTCCACTAAATTAAGGGCTTTTATTGAAGTTATATTATATCGATTAATCAGATTGCGAGTTGTTTCTTCTAAAATTAATTTCGACCAGTAAGGGGAGTATAAACCTCGCCAAGCAATTGATAATAAAGTATCGCGTAAATACTGAGGAATAAGAACACAAGCATCTAAAACAACCCTAGGCTCTGCTGTCATCTAGGTTTAATTCCTCATCTTTTCTGTATAGTCCTTCCGCTTCAGTCATGGCTACAAGGTTATTTAAAATTTGTTCTCTTTCTCGATATTTTTTCTCTTTATATATTAGTAAATCTTCTCGTTTTATCCGTCTATCACTGCCTACATTAGTCGATAAAATTTGCCCCTGTTCTAGTAATTTTATTAGATAAGAGTTAGAAACATTTAACAAATTAGCCGCTTCTTCTATAGTTAAATCCTGAGGGGTAACATTTAACTGAATTACCTGTCCTGATGCTAAGGCAGCTACACTGTAACGAAGTACCATTAAAACCGATTCGGGAATATGGATATTTTCTCCATGTTCGGTTACGAGTCTCGTCGGGATTTCTCTATTAAGCAGCTGATTTAATTGGGTTATTTGTTCAGTTTCTTCGGGTTCGACAACAAAATGAGTTGGGTCAAAATTAGAATATTTACTCATATCAAAGAATGACTCCACGCATTGATATTATTTCACCTCATTTTAACATACCAATCTGACAGGGGGACAAGAACCCTGAAATCGATACATCATAAGCTTTCTAGAGCTTTTGATCGAATAAGTTTTCCGCACTGGCTCCCATTTATCGATAAAATTCCTAGTAAGCTCGCTCCCATCCCTGATTCTTTCGTTAGCTTTTTGCTGGTCATCGATCTATTTTTGGCGAGAGAAGCTAGAAGCTTGTGTGGTCAAAGCTTCTAGCTTGCTTGTCCCCCTGTCAGCTTCCAATTTGGTGCAACTGGCAATTGGTTTAGTCCAAAAGGAAGTCGTAATAGCTATAAAATTAAAGCTTATGTAATTCCCAAAATTTAGTCTTTATAATTGCCTTTTAATAAATAGATGAAGGAAATCTATGGTCAACCTTTTAATTTATAGTATGGCTAGGGTTTTTGTATTGCATGAATAAGTCGGTTATACACTGCCTGTAAGAATTGCGATAATACCAAGAATTGTATGGCTAAGGGTAATACTATAAAAATTCTTAAAGCGATTATAGTGATATGCCCAATATAAACCGATAATTAAACTTAATAAAACTGTTAGCAGGTCTTGATAAATACTATGAGCAAAACTATAAAGAATAGCAGTGATGATAATGATATAACCTTGATTAAGTTGAATTTGAGCAAGTCGATTAAAAAGGTAGGAACGGTATAAAAATTCTTGTAATGGAGATGAAAGTGAAATGTAAAATACATAGAAATACCAAGGAATACCAGTGTTATCAATTCGCATTCCATTATTAAGATAAAAAACAATCATTAAAACGGAAGATATTATGGTTACGGGTAAAATATCTTTAATCGCTGGTAATAAATTTTGATGATTAAAGCCTAAATCTGCTGGAGCAATCTCGTTGAGCATCGCTAGACCGATAATCAAAGCTCCTGTGATGGTTAATACTAAAAAGCGATCGCTAAAGGGAATAACCTTTGTTAGAATTAAAACAACAGGTAGGATATAGAGAAAAGAGATCACTACAGAAGTTGTTATTTGTGATGATGATAAGAGTTTCATGAGCGTAAGAAATTAATAAGTTTTTTAAAGCTTACAATTTTTTTTTCTAATTGTTTCCCTTCAATCAAGAAAATGATAATAGGATATATGACCAGCATTAGAAAGAAAAACCCCCCTGTCCAAGTAACAAAGAGACTTTTACTAGCAAGACCGAAGGATTGGTTTATTTTTGACAAAATGAATTGATTTATTGAAATTGAGAAAACGAAAACGAAAATGGCAATAAAAAGAAAAGCTAAACTTGCTTTATGATTCCATATTTTAATTCTAGGATTTTTGATTATAAAAACAATAGTCATTAATAGAAGAAAAACAATAAATAAATAAACAAAAATTCTGAGATTGGTTTCTAAGTTATCTGTTTGAAATAATAAACTTTTAACTTGTTTGGTATAATAATTATCAAAAGGGATCCAGAGAAGCAATCCGATATCACACAACAAAATATATTTGAAATACTTATCAATGTTAAATACAGAGTTATCATTAAAAATATTTTCCGACAAAAAAGCTGTCAATTCAAAAGCACAGAAAAAAATTGCCCAGTAATTGAACAAATAAAAAAAGCGACTTATAGAGTAATGCTTTGACCAAAGTTGATGACTATGGGCAATACTCAAAAAAATTCCATTAGCTTCATTATTTTTTTCAGGACGCTGAATAATTCCCTTAATAAAAGCTTCGATATATTGTTTATCAAGATTAACTTTCTCTTTTAAATTAATTTCATTTAACCATTGAGGAGGAAGTTGATACTTATTAATATTTTTACTGATTAGAATTGCATTTAATTCCTGTATTTCAAGAATAATACTGCTATCGGGTTTAATTTCAAATAAGAATAACGGATCAGAATTTAATTCTGTAAAAATAGCAATTATAGATGCAAATGCAATAAGAGTAGTAACCATCAAAATTATTCCTGTTTTTTTTAGTATTAAGCTAAAAGCTCGATAAAGAGAGAATAGCGACAAAGGCAGAAATAGTGAAGGATAAACAATGATATGAGGATAAAGCTGTGCATAAAACCGCAAAGTATTAAGACTGCCAAATTCTCCTAAAATATTTAATGGTAATCCAACTACTATAACAATTAAAACAACTAATAAAATTAATTCACATTTAGGACCCAAGCGACGTTCTATAAACAAACTATCCCAAGTTAACTCAGGGGCTTCTGGGTTAGCGACAATAACAGGTAGCCAACTTTTTCCCGATGGTTTAGCTTCCTTATCATATTCCAATAAGATTTGTTCACGAGCATAACGCATGGAGGCAAATATAGATTTTTCTCTTTCCACAAAAGCCTTTAGCAAATGATTAAGTAATGTACCGGCAAAGAAAGAATCAACTCTTTCCCGCATTACGATACAGTAAGGAAGATTCAGAGAAGTTAGTTGATTGGCTAATCCTAAACCGTCACAGGAGTTAAAAATTGCCAGTTGTAGTTTATCATTAATCAATTTTTGCATCCATTTGGTTAATTCATTAATCTCAATTTCTTTTGTTTGAAGTTTTTGATTATTATCTAACCAACTAATTTGCAGCCAGCCAATTCTACCGTCTGGATTACTGTGACTATGACCTGCAAAAAAGAAGATATGCCAACCAGCTGGTTCTTCTAGTGCTTCAATTAATTTTGAGTAATTCGGCTGGTAAAGTATCTGAATAAAAGCACCATATTTTTTTAATCTATTAAGAGATTCTTTTTCTTGTTTATATTCATTATTTTCATCTAATTCGTTATCTGCGAAAATAGCTAAAATACGAACTCTTGTATCTAAGCGGTTAATGGTTTGTTTTTGTTCAGGACGTGCGAAATCCGTTGCGCTCACAGATAACTCTGTATTTTTGTGCAGACGAAATAAAGGATGCAAAAATTCCCACTCTTGCCAAGGAAATCCTCTTAATATTCGATCTTCAGTTTGTATAAAAAGTTGAATTTCTTCTTGTGAATTTGCGTATTTTTCTAAGGTGTTTTGAATTTTTGAGTCAACTTCACCCTTTTCGTTAATCCAACTTTGAGTATCTGTTAACCATTGATTCATTTCTGTTTTTAAATTTTCAGCCAGTTTCTGTAAACTAATATTACCATCGGTACTTAATAGTTGTTCAGAAAGAGATTTTATTTCAGGTCGTCGAGGAGAGTCTGGAATAATGTAATTTTTCCAGATATTAAATGTCTGACTAAGTTGCTCTGGCATAATTGAAAGATAGGAGCTTCTTTCTTCCAAACGGCCTTTAGAGTCAGAGATAGTCAAAGTGACGGGTAGAACTGCCATTCGGTTTGGCAATTGAATACAGGAACCAATTTTAAAATAAATTTTTTTTGACATAGCAATCTCTTTTCTATCCTGGAAAGCTTTCTACTATCGTAATTTCATTGAGAGTAAAACTAATTTTAAAAGAATCATTGGTTTTACAAACAAAACTATGTCCTATCGTAAGATCAAGAATATTAGTTTGATCATTGGTTCTTTGAGGGGGAAAAAATTCTCCTTCTTCATCGAAAACAGAAACAATTAGGTTTTCAGGCAAATAACCTTTACCATTTTGAGGTCTAACTTTCAAATAGATGCGAATTTCTTTGTTATTAATTTCGTCAATAGTCAAAATTAATTCGAGTAGATGTTGGTCTAATTCAATTACTTTTTTTCGACTAATTGAGTTCCCAAGCGTTGCCGTTTTAAATCCTTTATTTTCCAGACAATTTTGCCAGAAACTCCATAGGGAAACTATCTCACTTTTTATAGATTCAATAGTGGTTGATGTTTCTATAACAGCAGATTCTTGAATCGTTATTGTATTTTTAGATATATCTAAAATTTTAGCATTTGATTTAGGTTCTTCTAAGACTATAATTTTTTTTAGACTAAAGGCTTCTAATTCTAAAATAGAAATACCGAGTGCTTTTTCTAATTCTCCAGACTCAAATAGTTCGCATAACCGATCAAGTATTTGATAGTTACCCTTCAGTTGAATTATAGTATTTTGATTTTGTGCGTCAGCCTGATTGGTCATGATTTGCTCCTCAATTTTACCTGTTGAATATTTGTGAATTTAATGATTTTCAGAAATCATTTATTACTTAGCCTTGAGAAAATAATCCCAATAAATTTAAATAAGTTATCATTATCTTACTCTATTATTTGTATATTTTCCTCCTTAATATCAACTTTAAGAAGCCTGAATGCTTCAACTATTATGGAATGATTGATTGAATTTTTATCTGTCTTACTCAGCTTAATATTAATCCCTATCTCTTCATTTTTAACTGAGGAGTAAGTATTTTTTCTATAATTCCAAGTGTAGGCTGAGTTAACATGATGCTCAAGGTAGATAGGAACTCGCGCCCAATCACCTATTTGTTTGCCAGAAGCCAGAAAACTTGTCCATTTGTAAATACTTTTAGACAGGTCTCCTTTAATATTAGTTAAATGTAAATAGCTTTCTATCTGTTTTACATCATAGCCTTGTAATAGTAAACATAACCAACATTTTTCCTTTGCTTTTAGTGTTTTATTTCCTCTTTGAGCGGACTTCCATGCTTCCTTAGGAACCTTATCGATAGATTCATACTCATCTTGAAGAATAAGTACACATTTCAGATCCTCAAATAATCTATCTAAATCCCAATCTTTTTTAGTCTGGGGACAAAGAGTACAAAACCCCCCTCGACAAAGATCACATTTTTGCGTCTCCATTTGGTTCATAAGCTAATTAAGAATTTATCGCAAAGGCTCTCCTGAATATATGGTCAACAACACACTTAGGTCTTTTAACAAGGCTTTAGGCATTAACGAACCATATTCTGCTATACATTTTCGCTCCTGAAGTCAGAAAAGCTGTCACAGAATCAAATATAACATAACTTTTCTCTCTAAAATCTCCAACCTTGGTTGGCAAATACTTAGAGCAGCAGATATTAAAGTTTTATTAGATTCCTTAATCTAGCCATAAAGTCTTGCACAACAGTAGCTTAGGAGATAAAATGGGTAGTTCAACACAGACTCTTCTCGTTGGTGGTAGCGTTGTTGCGATTACTGTCATCGCTTCGACTTTTGCCATCAACAAAGCTCAAGAAACCTTAACCTATCGCCATGAATCTTTTGAAAAGGGACAAATGGCTTATCAATCCGTTAATTGTCCAGAGGCAACAGCTTATTTTACTCGGGTAGAGGAAACAGCCTCGTTTCCTTTCAATAACTTTGATGGTCTAACAGACCTCGCTCAACGAAAGATGGCAACTTGTTCTTCGTTTATGACCGCCAACCAGCAAGCAAAACAGGCAGAGCAACAGAAAAATTTATCAAAAGCCTTGTTTAGCCGGTATCTTTTTAATGAGCAACATGATAAAGATGAGTTAACGCAAGCAGTGAATCGCTCAATCACTGGGTTATTTTCAACCTACGGTGTGGCCAAATTGGCCGGGAGCGAATCTTGTGACGGCTTGGACAAATTAATAAATGGTGGAGCAATACCTAATATTCAGGTAAATTTACCTTACTTTCATGATTCTTGTGCAAAATTCTACGATAAACAAGGGCAATCTCCACAAGCACTAGCCCAACGTCGCCGTTTCCTTGCTGTTGCACCGAGGCATCCTTTATCTCGAAATATCCAGATAGCGGTGGTCAAAAACTCAAACATTTGTTCTCAGGCTTCAACATTTCAAGATATTCCTAATATTGCGAAATTGTCAGCTTTGATGCCTGTAGCTTACATAAATTGTTCACAGGCTTACTACAACACAATTTCTTATCCTGAATCTAAGGCATTTCTCCAGACTTTACGACAGAATTATCCCAAACATTCTTTTGCAAAAGTCGCCAATAACTGGCTTTTCTCAATTAACCAAGAAATTAAAATGGTTAAGTCCGAAATTTACCAGTCTGGCGAAACCATCAAAGCTAAACTCGCATTATGTACAACTACAGGGGTTGTTGGTTTTGGCTGGGTAATTGATATTTGGGAGTTTACCACTGGAAGGAGCTGCGGTCTCGAAGAACGCCTTGAGGATTGGGAACGTTACGGTGGCTTGATTCCTTGGTTTGGGGAAGCAAAAGGACTTGGTAAGGGAAAAAGGGTGTACGATTTTATTCAGGTTGCCTCCCGTTGGCAAGGTATTGACAAAACGCAATCCGCGGCACAGGACGACCAATCTCTCGCTGAATTGCTTAAGGACAAACAAATGATCCTATTATTTGCTCACCATAATCCCAAACTTGCTAAATTGGTAGTACCTCGACTTAATCAGACCGTTGATACCAGCAAAAAAACTCTATTTTTAGAGTATCTTAAGTAACCTATCTCTTTTTTGATATTAATTAGGAGAAAGCATTAAATGAAAATTTACTCGCAACTTATCGCTTTTCTTAGCTGTTTGGCTCTAACCGAGGTGACTATCTTTACAACGCCTTCTTTGGCTAATAGATTGCCCGTTTCTGCTAAGTGTCAAGCTTCTTTAGATAGAACGCAAGCTAAATTGAAGAAAGCTAAGGCATGGAGTTGGCAACTAACTGTTAATGGTGGGAAAGCACCATCTGAATTTAGTATAGAGACTCTAAATTCATCAAATGAATCCACGTGGATTCAATATAATGGACGAAACAATCCTTGGAAAGCAACCAGAAATAAGATAGTACAAATAACAGTCGGTGAACCAGGATTAAACAATGTTGGCAATTCCCCCAAATTTATGGAATCAATCAGTCAAGACATCATATTTTCTTGTTCGGATGTTGTATTGATTAAGTTTTGGCTAGCATATTATTGGGGACCAGAAGTCGGACTTCTTCAAGATGGAAATGTTAGAGTTTTTAAATGTTTGAGTGAGGATAATAGAAATTATGGTGAAGGTTATACTTGGGGATATGATGATTGTTGCTGCTAGTTATTAGACATCTCCAAAAATTATTACTAGCTCACAGCTTGCTTTTGGATTGTGTACTAACCAAACAGTTCAATAAGTCTTGATATTACCCTTAGATTCTTGTTGATTTAGATGGAAACAAAACGCGACAAGTGCAGTATGAATGATAATCTTTACAGAAGTACCCGACAATTAAGTACGTTGAATAATTGTAAACTTTTGTCAAAAAATGCAGTCAGATCAAAGAATCGTCGCTAGACTTCCAGAAAGTTTCTTTTATTTCAGCCTATTGTCATAAATCTACTTCAAGCTTCTGGGTGTGATATACGAAAAATTCTGCGATCGCACCCAAATAGGCTGATATGCCGAAACTTTTCACAGTTCGTTACTCAGACTTCAAAAAATTGCCGTTTATTAAGAGAGGAGCAAGTTAAATGCCGAGTAATTTTTTCAGTTTATTATTCGACCTTTCCTTTTCCAAATTTATTGGAATTAGAATTATTGGTTTAATTTACGGAGTAGGGGGAATTTTTATCTTCCTAATTTCTTTAACATCTTTGATAAATGGATTTCAAGCAGGTCCGGGTCAAGGTTTACTGGCTTTTCTCTTGTCCCCAGTTTTATTCCTATCACTCCTGATTAGCTTTCGCATTGTTTTAGAGGGATTTGTGGCCTCACTAAAAACTGCTGAAAATACTTCAGAGCTTGTTGAACACTTCAAACGGCTTCCGTAAGTCTGGAGTTTTTCATCGCAAGCTTCTGAAAACAAGTTAAGGTCATGCCAAATCATTAACCCTTAAATGAACTACTCCACTATGCTACGCAATCGAGTAGAGTGGTTCATTTTTATTTATTTACACCATGCGTTGCTTCTGCTTCCATCTGGTGCTATGTAATTGTGATCACCATCACAGCTTTGTACACCATTAAAATTAGCACCTGTTACATCCGCCCCTGTAAAATTAGACTTACCTATAAAAGCATTTATCAAACTTGCTCCTTTTAAATTAGCATCCATTAATTGTGTCACCCACATACGAACGCTATTAAGTCTAGCATTTGATAAATTTGCTCCTATTAATTTGGTACCATTCAAGTTAGCTCCCGTCAAAATTGCGCCACTTAAATTGGCTTTGGTTAAATCAGAACCACCAAGACTAGCACCACTTAAATCAGCACCTTGTAGGTTAGCGTGTCTTAGATTTAATCCACTCAAATCTGCACCGCTTAAATCGCATCCAGAGCATTGTTTTGTTTGCTTAAATTTCTTCACATGATCGAGATTTTCAGCGCCGATAGAACTTGCTAAACTCACAGAAGATAGAACGATTATTGAAAAAATGACAGTAAGTTTCATAACTATTTTACCTCAATTTTTTTTCAAACAAATTAAGAAGCAATTATAACATA
This sequence comes from Microcystis sp. LE19-84.1B, assembly GCF_027531875.1. Classification (NCBI taxonomy): domain Bacteria; kingdom Bacillati; phylum Cyanobacteriota; class Cyanophyceae; order Chroococcales; family Microcystaceae; genus Microcystis; species Microcystis sp. LE19-84.1B. The sequence goes on from NZ_JAPZSR010000018.1 coordinate 18,301, forward strand.
GTATTTCCCTGATGCGGACGAAAAAGATGTATCCCTCAGTGCATTTTCTGAGGGCAATTTATTCTTCACTAACCAGGGCAATCGCACTTATTTTGTATAAATTGTACTTGACAAACCAGACAGTTTAAGCTGTGGGGGCTAGGGGCTAGACATGGCCGCTTGAATCGAGGACACTATCTAGATATCTCATCAGTCCCGTTTACTGCGACTTAA
>NZ_JAPZSR010000180.1:0-30326 GCF_027531875.1 Microcystis sp. LE19-84.1B
TAGAGCCACCATATTTACGTCGTTTACCACCTTTAGAAAAAACCATCAGGTGAAGTTGACGACGACTAATAGGAGGACGTTTGATGACAGCAAAGGGAGCGTTTGTTACTTTAACAGAACCCTTCCAATCATATCCATGACCATTAGAAGTGTGAAATGGCCAATAATCGAAAAATTGAAAACAGGCAAGAGCAATTCCATCGTTAGCATGACTTTCTGGTGATTGTTCTGCTTTATTTTTGGACTTTTCTAGTCGCAAATATTTTCTGAGATTAGAGGTTTGCCAACCAAAGCGAGTATGGACTGTTGCCAATTGAGACAGTTGCTCAATAGCCCATTTTTGTCCAACCATAACCGACGAAAAACCTTTTCCAGACTTAGCTCCTTTTCTACCGGAATTTAGATCAATATCGGCTTTGATGTACTCAAAGTAAATATCGGTAATTGGATAGATTTTGGTTAGTTCGGAAACGACTCGAAGTTCAAGTTGACGATTAGCTCTGATTGAGGGAGCTAATTTTCCTTGTCTTCTATTTGAGAATCGTTTTTGTCGATGCGCTCTTAGATTAAAAGAAAGTTGGCGGTTAATCCGTCTTCCTCTACGTCCTTTTCGCATTAAGCACCGATTGTCCATCCGCTCTTTTACTCGTTTAAAAGGAAGTTCTAAGTGAGCCTTCCAAAGAGTAAAAAGAGAGGATTGAACGCCAATTCCAGAGAATAATTTCCCGGGGTCAATACCAATAGCAATCGGTTGGGTTTTACTATCGGAAGGTTCATCGATTAGCTGGACATAGAAAATATCTAAGTCGTTGAATTTACCGATAGCTTTTCCTTCCTTAATCCACCGTCTGGCCCGACTGGGTTTAGTGGGCATCAACGGTTTTCCGTCTTTTGAGATAACAGGAACTCTTGCCATGGAGATAATCCTTAAGAGTAAAGTTAAATTCCCTTACCGCAACACAATCAAGATGTCTTGTCTAACAACGCTTTACCAATAAAGCTGAGAGGGAATCCGAACTAGGGAAGAATTCGGAGGTCTGTGCCAGATTGTGTCTCAATGCGGTAGTCTCTACTTGCGTCGCCTAAATTGGTTTAGGCAAGCTCCGTCGCTTTTAGGGCGGGGTTAGTGACAATTATCCCTTGCTAGGCTAGGCTAAGGGCATTATAATCCCTGTCCCCCTCGATCGACTACAAAAGATAGCTTCGCACCGCTGCCACTAGCCTTTCTGTCCAAAAATTGGCTAATTCTAGGGTTTCTGCTTCCACCATCACCCGAATTAAGGGTTCTGTCCCGGAAGCGCGCACCAAAATTCTGCCTTTTTCTGCCATAGCTGTCTCAGCTTTGCGGATTTCTCGCCGCAAAGGTTCACATTGCTGCCAATTACGTCGCACTTCTCTATCTTCCACCCGCACATTGCGTAAAATCTGCGGATAGGTGACAAAGCTATGATCGACTAAGTTAGCCAAGGAAACCGCCGATTTCTGCACTAAAGCCGCTAAATGTAGGGCGGTTTGCATTCCATCCCCAGAAACCCCGTAATGATGGCAGAGGATATGACCGGATTGTTCACCCCCTAGCATGGCTCCAGTTTCCCACATTTGCGCCTGAACGTGCTGATCGCCCACGGCAGTCCGCAAGAATTGACCCCCCAGTTTTTGCCAAGCGCGTTCAAAACCTAAATTAGCCATCACCGTGGCTACTAATAACCCATCGGGTAGCTGTCCGGCTTCTAAGAGGGAACGACCCCAAAAATAGAGGATATAATCGCCATCTACTACTCTACCTTGACTATCCACGGCCAGGACTCGATCGGCATCGCCATCGAAGGCAAACCCTAAATCCGCTTGCTGATTAATCACCGCCGCCTGTAGGCTTTCTAAATGGGTAGAACCACAATTAACGTTAATGCGATCGCCGTCGGCTCGATCGTGTAGGCAGATAACTTCCGCCCCCAAGGTTTGGAATACTAAAGGTGCTAGGTTAACGGCTGCCCCCCAAGCTAGATCTAAAACTATTTTTAATCCCGATAGGTTAATATCCGTCCCGACGGAAGCAATCACAGCTTGATAGTATTTTTGGATTAATTCGGGACAAAAAGTCGCTTTTCCCCAATTTACTGAGTTATCCGCTAATTCTAAATTGCCCCTTAAACCCGCTTCTATCTGTGCGGCTAAAGTGCCAGATAATTTTAAACCGCTGCTGTCAAAAAATTTAATGCCGTTATCTTCGGGAGGATTATGACTGGCAGAAATCATGATCCCCCCCATCGCTTCGCTTTCTCTGGTTAAATAGGCGACGCAGGGAGTGGGACATAATCCCAGTTGCCAGACTTCTATTCCCGCCCAAGTTAAACCCGCAGTGATAGCATTGGCTAACATATCACTGGAATTACGGGAATCTTGACCGATAATTATCGGTTTGGTGACACCAGCCTGATTTTTTAATACCTGTCCCGCCCAAAATCCGATTTGTAGCGCTAGGGGAGCAGTTAATAATTCTCCCACTTGGCCGCGAATTCCGTCCGTGCCAAACAGGGGGGATGGCGGTAATTCGATTAAACCCGTTAAGGATAACAGGGGATGCGATCGATTTTTTTGTCCATTTTGATACGATAGAGACGCTACCATGGCCGATTCCTTTCCTCACACAACACATTCAGAGGATAACATGATCACCGATTTTTTAAAATCAATGTTCCCAGTTGACCTTAATCCTCCTCCCGGAGTTCCTTACATCTGGTGTGGGGAGATGGGGTGGTGGGGTGTGGGGAGTTTTCTCAGTGAACTGATAACTGATAACTGATAACTGACTCCTGAATCCTGAATAAAGATTGTTGATTTTTGCAGGAGGTCTAATCAAGGAACCGAGGTTATTTGGTAAGCTAAAACGGTAATCTTGACCCCCGAATGCCCGTGCTGATCAGTGTTGTCATCCCTACCTACAATCGCCAAGCAATCTTAAAAAAATGTTTACTAGCCCTAGAAAATCAGCGTTTAACCGATAATAAGGTGGAAAACTACGAAATAGTCCTTGTCGATGATGGCTCTACCGATGCGACGATCGCTTGGCTAGAAAGTCACAAAGCAAATTTACCCCATCTGCAACTGTGGCAACAGGATCACGGCGGACCGGCGCTCGCTAGGAATCTGGGGGTAGAAAAAGCTCGTGGTGATACAATTATTTTTATCGATAGCGATCTGGTAGTGACAGAAAATTTTCTGCAAGCCCATGCCGACGCTTTAACCGCCGGGGCAGCCAGTCTCAGCAGCGATCGCTTATTTACCTACGGCAGCGTCATTAATACCTGTAACTTCGAGCATCCCACCAGTGAACCCTATAAAATCACCGATTTCTCCGCCGCCTATTTTGCCACGGGCAACGTGGCGATCGCTAAAAAATGGTTATTAGCAGCGGGATTATTCGACACCCAGTTTCAACTCTATGGTTGGGAAGATTTGGAATTAGGCGTGAGATTGAAGCAATTGGGACTAAAATTAATTAAATGTCCAGAAGCCGTCGGTTATCATTGGCATCCCCCCTTTAATCTCGCTCAAATTCCCAATCTCATCGATAAGGAAATTCAACGGGGACGAATGGGAGTGCTTTTTTATCAAAAACATCCCACCTGGGAAGTGCGGATGATGATTCAAATGACTTGGATTCATCGACTGTTGTGGGGTTTACTTTCCCTAGGAGGAACCCTGAATGAACGCAGCCTCTCCCCGCTGTTACAATGGTTAATCGATCGAGGTAAACCGCAATTAGCCCTAGAAATTGCCCGCATTTTTCTCAATTGGTACAACGTGCGCGGCGTTTATCAAGCTTATCGGGAAATGCAGCTTCAGTGAAATGTCTTGGCGAACACCGATGAAAGCGTTTCTCACAAAGACGAGGTGTCACTAACCCCGCCCTAAAACCAGAGACTTTGTACCTCACCATCGAGATAACTGCCCTAAGGGTGAACATTTGCCGATAAAAAACTGAATATTTGCTTTCTTTTTCTGATAATTGCTGCCACAATCAAAAGCAATCAGCATAAAGAGCGGCGGAAAACACTGACCACATTTGCCCCTTGTGAATTATCCTCTGAGATTGGGCATATTATAAAGTAAATTTTCCTAGAGGAGGAATCCCATAATGAATATCTTCGATATTTTAATCGGTTTTGTCGGTGGAGGTGCGATCGGGGGTGGGGCTTTATATGCCCTGCAAGAGGGAAAAATCAGGGAAGAACGGCAAAAATATCAGAAAATTCGGACGGCTTTAGGTGAAACCGAAGCGGAGTTAAAAGACAGCAAAGGACAGTTAAAACAACTCGCTCTCTCCGAAGAACGGATTCGCAATATCGAAGCCACCTATAGAGAAGAAGTGGCTAAATTGCAAAAAGAGTTAGAAGATAGCCAAGGACGTGTACAAGGGGCAGCCAGCGCCACTGCCGCTCAAGCAGTGGAAGTCGCCGATAAAACCCAAATTCAGCAACTTGAACAGGAATACGAGGCTAAAATCGAGGAATTGCGCCAAAGCTACCAAAGTCAAATACAAGAGATTATAGACGGGAAGCAAGGGGAAATAGAAGCCCTGCGTCAAAGTCAACAGGCGCAGATTCTAGAATTAGAAAAGGGCTATCAGGGGCAAACTCAACAACTAGAACAGAGTTATCAAAGCCAACTGTTAGGACTAGAAAATGCCCGCGAAGCAGTAGTGGATGATCGAACCACTGAAATCGTCGAACCTTGGGATGATTTTCCCGATAGCCCCAGTGCCGAAGAAATAAATCCTTTTGATGGTTTTATCACCGAAGAAACCCTAGTATTGGAACCAGAATTTGCCCCTGAAACGCCCCTAGAAACGCCTGGTTCCGAATCAGAATTCAGCAGTGAGATGAATCCTTTTGATGGTTTTATCACCGAAGAAACCCTAGTATTGGAACCAGAATTTGCCCCCGAAATGCCCCTAGAAACCTCCGTTGACCAGGAGACATTTGACGGTTTAAACAGCCCAGAAGAAACCTTAGTTTCTCCAGAAATGACTGAGAGCGAAGATTTTCCCGTCATGGCAGAACCAGCAATCTCTGACTGGGAGATGTCCGCTGCTGAGATCGAATTTCTCAACAGTTTAACATTAGAGGAAGAAACGAGAACTATCGGTAGCCTAGAAGAATTATCGGGTAATTACGGTCAGATTCAAGAAACCGTTAGCAGTGACACCAGTTTCTCTGATTTATTAGCCACCGATGCCGAAAAATTCGCTGATAACCAAAATTTTCTAGATGACTTATTTGCTGATACCGATGACAGCAATAACCCCGAATTATTCGATTATTTTGCGGAAGAAACCCCCACAGTTGCATCTAACCGCCAAAATGTTGCTTCTGTTGCGAGTGACCAAGAAGAACTAGATTTCTTCAGTATGTTGGATAATGAAGAAATGGCTAATCTAGAATCCTTACCTTCTGACGAAGAACTGCCCCTTGATGATCTATTTAGCGATGATTTATTCTCGGATGGGGACAATAGCAAAACCACGAGGCTAGAATCTCATCAGTAGGCAGATTGCCCGCCATCAAGGCAGAAGACAGAATTTCTTCCCCACCCGATTTCTGGCTTCTGACTTTCTTAACTGCGCCACCAGATGGGAGTTTTCCCCCTGTCCCCCTAGGGCTGATTCATTCTCCGAATCTAATTCTTTTTTTGCTACCTTTAATCGCTTATGAGGTAAGCAAAGCACGACGTTTTTAAAAATTTTCAGCTATGTATTTCCGAGAAATCGACTTAAAACGTTGCCAGATAAGGATTTGAGAGAATGACATTTCAGAGAATGAAACGACCCTACCCCTTGCCCCCCCGACATCGGCGGGGCAAGGGAAGGTGTTGCCTCTTGCCTGTTGCCTCTTGCCTCATCTCAACAAGCAATTTAAATACGCGGGCAGCTTATGGTGTTGGGTGAGTTGGGAACCCTAACCGTAGTATGATTGAACAATGCGAAGACTCACAATAACTCGACCCGACGACTGGCACCTTCATCTCCGCGATGGTGAGGCAATGAAAGCGGTTCTCCCCCATACGGTGCGTCAGTTTGCCCGTGCCATTATCATGCCGAATTTAAAGCCCCCAGTGCGCTCAGTGGCTGATGCTGCCTCCTATCGCGATCGCATTCTGGCAGCAGTTCCAGAGGGTCAACAGTTCGAGCCATTGATGACCCTCTATCTCACCGATAATACCAGTCCCGAAGAAATCATGGCGGCGAAAGCCTCCCAGTTTGTCAAAGCGGTGAAATACTACCCAGCCGGTGCCACAACTAATTCCGACTTGGGGGTGACGGATCTTCGTAGGTGCAATGGGGTTTTTGCGGCCATGGAGCAGCTGGATATGCCGCTACTACTGCACGGAGAAGTTACCGATGGTGATATTGATGTGTTCGATCGAGAGAAAGTGTTCATTGAGAAACAATTAATCCCACTGATAACAAGATTTCCGAAACTGCGGGTCGTATTTGAACACATTACCACTGCCGATGCGGTCAAGTTTGTTCTATCTGCTAACAACAATGTCGCCGCCACAATTACGCCCCAACATTTATTGTTTAGCCGAAACATTCTCTTTACCGGTGGCATTCGTCCTCATTTTTATTGCCTGCCGATTTTGAAACGAGAGGATCATCGTTTGGCACTTTTGCAAGCGGCCACATCGGGCAATCCCAAGTTTTTCCTAGGGACCGATAGTGCGCCCCATTCTCGCTACAGCAAAGAAAGTTCCTGTGGCTGCGCGGGTTGTTATTCGGCTCTGCACGCCCTAGAGTTGTACGCAGAAGCTTTTGAGAGCGTTGATGCAATTGAGCAACTGGAAGGATTCGCCAGCTTCCACGGGCCAGATTTTTATCAACTCCCCCGGAATACGGAACAAATCACCTTAACCAAAACCCCTTGGCGCATTCCCGATGAATTGCCATTTCCCGAATCCGGACTGGTGCCGTTACGAGCGGGTGAAGAGATAAGCTGGCAATTAGGGGAATAAAAACCGCCAGTCTTGGTAGTTGCGGTTAAGAATTGACGATTAGTTATTTCCCGAGACAATGAGGAGGATCGATGCGGTTGGCAAAAATTGCCCAAAGTACCATGAGCGGCATCGGCAACAAACAGATTAGCCATTGATAACCGGTTAGGGTCGCCGTTGCAAACAGACTGTTCATCACCCCCCATTGACTAAACAAAATTTGTAGGGCAACAGCAGCCACAATCCCCAAAATTAGGATTGGTGCATTAGTAATCGAGGTTGACTGACGACGCAGGTAGTCCACTAGGCTCATCCCTAATTGGCTGATACTGAGCAGATAGATAACCCGTGCTGCCACAAGGGATTGAATTGCCATTGTGCGGGCAACGGCAATATCTCCTGTGGTCGATTTAGCCCACTCAAACATACCAAAAATTAGAATCCAGTTAAACAATGAAACAGCCAAAATTCGGCGCAATAGTTTTTTGGTGATCAAAGGTTCATTGGGATTGCGTGGTGGTGACTGCATAATGCGGTCGGATTTTGCTTCAAAGGCCAGGGGAACAGTCATCGTGACCGAGTTGATCATGTTCAACCAGAGTACTTGTAGGGAGAGGATCGGTAAATCTCGTGCTAGTAAAGTACTGATCAGAATCGTCATCGATTCGCCACCATTGACAGGTAAGAGAAAAGATATTGCTTTGCGTAAATTTTGATAAACGGTGCGTCCTTCTTCGACAGCGGCCTTGATCGAGGCAAAGTTATCATCAGTGAGGAGCATATCAGCAGATTCCCTGGCGACTTCCGTTCCTCCTTTCCCCATGGCAATGCCGATATCCGCCTGCTTGAGAGCCGGCGCATCATTAACACCATCGCCCGTCATCGCCACGATTTCTCCTTGAGACTGAAGTACTTCCACCAGTTGCAGTTTTTGGGTAGGGGCAACCCTAGCAAATACCGATCCATCGACCACCGCTTGGGCCAGTTGATGATTATCCATTTGCGCTAATTGTTTTCCCTCAAATGCTAAGACTTGTGTTGCCGTTTTAATGCCCATCCGTTCCGCAATCGCCCGCGCCGTGACAAGATGATCACCGGTAATCATCTTGACCCGAATCCCGGCAGTTTGACAGGCGTGAACGGCAGCGATCGCCTCTGGACGAGGCGGGTCAATCATGCCCTGTAATCCCAGAAACACCAAGCCTGTTTCGATATCCTCATGGTCGATAGAATGCTGATGGGTCGCGGCTGCTTTTTTGGCGAAGGCAAGCACCCGTAAACCCTGCCCTGCCATCGTTTCCACCGCTTGCTCGATCTGTTCGACGTTCAGCGCGGTCATCTGACCATAGCGATCGATCATCTGGGAACAACGACGCATCAGGGACTCAACCGATCCCTTGACATAGATCAGACGAGGCATCCCATCATGCAGGGTTGCCATGTATTGGTACTCAGATTCAAAGGGAATTGCATCCAATCGTGGGGTTAAAGACAATAGCCCCAATTGACTGAGACCTGCTTTGGCAGCGGCCGCAATCAGCGCCCCTTCCGTAGGATCCCCCACCACTGACCAATCTTCTCCCGTTTGTTTTAGCTGGGAATCATTACAAAGCAAACCAGCCACCAGACAATCCCCTAGGGCCGGGGGCAATTCGTCCGGGTATGGGCTGCCCGGGTTGCCATCGGTAATCAGACTAATTTCGCCCTTGGGACTATAGCCACCACCACTAACGGCGTAATATTGCCCCTCGGTATAAATGGACTGTACAGTCATTTGATTTTCGGTCAGGGTTCCAGTTTTGTCGGAACAAATGACGGTCGCACTCCCCAATGCTTCCACTGCGGGCAGTTTACGAATAATCGCATGACGACGGGCCATGCGGTTGACCCCAATGGCCAAGGTAATCGTTACCACTGCCGGCAGCCCTTCCGGAATCGCACTCACTGCGAGGGCAACGGCAGCTTCAAACATATCGATCCAAGATTTCCCCCGTCCTAACCCGATGGTAAAGGTCAAGGTTGCTAGGGTCAAAATTGTGTAGAGTAGGGTGCGGCTAAATTGGGCAAATTTACGGGTCAGGGGTGTGCTAAGGCTGACTCGGCTTTCCATCGACTGGGAAATCTGCCCCACTTCGGTGGCATTGGCCGTGGACACAACGATCCCTTTGCCCTGTCCAAAGGTAACAAAACTCCCTGCGTAGGCCATGTTTGTCCTTTCTGCTAGGGGCGTATCCCCGGGTAAGGGTTCGCTCGCTTTTGACCCGGGCAAGGATTCCCCAGTCAAGGCAGACTCATCCACCTGCAAATTGCGGACTTTCAGCAGCCTCAAGTCCGCTGGTACTTTATCCCCCGATGCCAATAAAACGATATCTCCCGGCACCAAATCCTGAGATGGAATCCGGAGGGTTTGTCCCTCTCGCAACACCGTCGCTTCTGTGGTTACGGCCTTGGCCAGGGAAGCAATCGCCCCTTCCGCCTTAGCTTCCTGCACATAGCCGATAATGGCATTGATCAGGGTAACTCCCCAAATCACTGAGGCATTCGTCCAAGACCCTAAAAATGCCTTAATAGTACCCGCCAGCAAGAGGATATAGAGTAGCGGCTGATGAAATTGCTGCAAAAATCTCAACCAAGCTGGTTTCCCCGGCTTAAATCGCAGTTCATTCGGGCCATATTTTTCGTAGCGACTGGCCACTTCTTCTGCTGATAAGCCCGTTGACCCATCGCTGGTCAAGTATTCAATCACCTCTGGTTGAGAAAGTTGATGATACAACGGCAACGATAATTGAACTGGCATCATGCTCGACCATATTTAGGGTTTGCGGCAAAAAGTTTTTCCTGGGGACAGGGTATGGGGAAGTGGGGAAGCTGTCTCATCACCCTATCACCCCAAAACCCTATCACCCTATTTATTTCCTGACTCCTGACTGCTGCCGACCTTAAGCTCTCGTCTTATTTTGGTAATAGTCGCGGGTTCCCTTGGCATCTAGGGCTTCACCGAGACGATCAATAGCGTGGGCGTAGGCGGCGTTACGCAGAGACGTATCGAACTCCTGGGCGAAAGACCAGACTTTTTCCGCTTCTGTCACCATTCTTTCTTTTAAGCGCTCATTTATCTCGTTTAATCGCCAATAAAGACCGCTGCGATTTTGCACCCATTCAAAATAACTCACCGTTACCCCACCTGCGTTAACCAGAATATCGGGGAAAACGAGAATCCCTTTTGAGTCTAAAATGCGATCGGCTTCTGAGGTAGTGGGACCATTGGCCACTTCAAAGATATATTTCGCCCGCACGCGATCGGCATTTTCGGCGGTAATTTGGTTTTCTAGGGCTGCTGGAATCAAAACATCCACATCTAGGGCTAATAATTCTTCATTACTAATCCCATCGTGTTCCACGATATGACAGACGGTATCCTGACAGTAAATAGCAGTAATCTCGCGGTGTTCCTGTTTATACTGACGAATGCTGGCAATATCTAGTCCTTTTTCCCGATAAATGCCGCCCTGGGAATCACTTACCGCCACCACTTGATAACCGGCTTTGGCGAGGAGATCCGCCACTATGGCCCCGGCGTTACCGAATCCCTGAACGGCTACGGTAGTATTAGCGGGTTTTTTGTCTAATTTCGGCAAAAGAGAATGAATAACATGAAAAGCTCCTGTTCCCGTCGCCGTATCGCGACCGCGACTGCCTCCCATGGTTAAAGGTTTCCCCGTCACCACCGCTGGACTAATTTTACGCTGAATGATGCTGTACTGGTCCATCATCCAACCCATGATCATCTCGTTGGTATAGACATCGGGGGCAAGAATATCGACATCGGGACCAATAAAGTCGGCTATACCCTCGATATAGCCCCGGCTAAGGCGTTCTAACTCGGCTTTTGACAATTCTTTCGGATTGAGGGTAATGCCGCCCTTAGCCCCACCAAAGGGCAAATCCAGCAGGGCGCATTTAAAGGTCATCCAAAAGGCCAAGGACTGCACCTCATCAATGCTGACGTTGGGATGATAGCGCACCCCTCCTTTGCCGGGGCCGCGGGTGTCATCGTAGCGGACGCGGTAGCCTTGGAAGATTCTCAGAGTGCCGTTGTCCATACGGACGGGTATGGAGACGCTGAGACTAGCTTTGGGATATTTTAACCGCTCGATCGCATCATCGGAAATGGAGACATACTTAAGGGCGCGTTCTAGGCGACTGCTGGCATCGGTAAAGAGTGATTTCGACATGATTTTTTTCCCCCTATCTATCCCCATTAGAACATGAAAAAACAGTATATTTCGCTACAGTTTATTTTTCTTAATTAACCATAGACAGGAATTGCCGACAAGTGTTCTCAAACAAGGTTACTTGAGAGATTTTCCAGTACATCATCTACCCCACACCCCACACCCCACTTCCCTATCACCCCACTCCCCCATCCCCAACCTGCAACTAAAAAAGGGAAAGAGCGATGCTCCTCCCTTTTTTGATAATTTATTCAAGACGATTGTAGATGCACAGCAATCGAGGCTGAAATTACATTAAGCCTAATTGAGCAAGGATACCTTTGTGGGTTAAGTATTCCGTAGCTACGCCAATAACGAAACCGAGCATGGCTAAACGACCATTCCAGTTTTCAGCGAAAGCGGTGAAGCCGAGTTTGTTTTCTTGCTTATCCATGGTGAATTGCCTTCCTATAATAAAATTGCGTTTGATTCAAGTGCTTGATATTAAATGTAACATAACTTCCCAAACTATGCAACATTTGTTTACATAAATTTTATTAATGTTGACCATAAACTTTTATGGGGGCAGGGTCAAGGGTGGGCAATGGCGGCCGAAAATCAAACCTGATCTTAGTTCTAGGGCTAAATAACGGTTTTCCCATCCCTGACCGAAAAAGATTACAATCAAGCGAAAGGTCAAGAATCGATCGCCATCGAGCGAGGAGTGAATATGCGCGCCTTACTGATTTATCCCGTTTTTCCGCCGACTTTCTGGTCTTATAACAAAATTCTGGAATTAGTCGATCGCAAAGTCTTACTTCCTCCCCTGGGTATGGTGACGGTGGCGGCGATTTTACCGCAGCAATGGGAATTTAAACTGGTTGATCGCAATATTCGGGCGGTGACAGAAGCAGAATGGGATTGGGCCGAAATAGTGATTCTTTCCGGCATGATTGTGCAACGTCAAGATTTAATCGAGCAAATTCACGAAGCCAAGCAACGGGGTAAACTGGTGGCCGTGGGTGGTCCCTATCCCACTTCTATCCCCCACGAAGTGGCCGAGGCCGATTTTCTGATTCTCGATGAGGGAGAAATCACCATTCCGATGTTTGTGGAAGCATTGGCAAGAGGAGAAACTAAAGGTGTTTTCCGCACCACAGAAAAACCCGATGTGACAATTACCCCGATCCCACGCTACGATCTGCTCGATTTTGAAGCTTATGATTCCATGTCGGTACAATTCTCGCGCGGATGTCCCTTCCAGTGCGAATTTTGCGATATTATCGTTCTCTACGGTCGTAAACCCCGCACCAAAACCCCCGCACAATTATTAAAAGAATTAGATTATCTCTACGAGTTAGGTTGGCGCCGGGGCGTGTTCATGGTGGATGATAATTTTATTGGCAACAAGCGCAACGTTAAATTACTCCTCAAAGAATTAAAAGTTTGGCAAGAAGAACACCAGTATCCTTTCCGGTTTAACACGGAAGCATCGGTAGATTTAGCCGCCGATCCCGAATTAATGGAAATGATGGTCGATTGTTACTTTGATGCCGTCTTTTTAGGTATTGAAACCCCCGACGAAGAAAGTTTACAATTAACCAAAAAATTCCAAAATACCCGTAGTTCGTTAACCGAGACGGTAGAAAAGATTATTAAAGCCGGATTGCGCCCTATGGCGGGATTTATCATCGGTTTTGATGGCGAGAAAAAAGGAGCGGCCGATCGCATTATTAATTTTGTCGAAGAAGCGGCCATTCCCACGGCTCTATTTGGAATGTTACAAGCTTTACCCAATACCGCCCTATGGACTCGCTTGGAAAAAGAAGGACGACTAAGATTAACGGGGAAACAGGACATTAACCAAAGTACCCTGATGAATTTCGTTCCCACCCGGCCGATCGAAGATATTGCCACGGAATATATTGAAGCCTTCTGGAAATTGTACGATCCGGAGGTATTTCTCGATCGCACCTATCGCTGTTTCCTGAAATTAGGGGCACCTAAAGCGAAACCTGCCTTTAAACTGCCTCGCCGGGCCGATCTCTATGCCCTAGCGGTAATTATCTGGCGACAGGGCTTTAAACGTTCCACTCGCTGGAAATTCTGGCAGAATTTATTCGGTATTTTGCGCCATAATCCCGCCAATGCCGAACACTATATCACTGTCTGCGCCCACAACGAGCATTTCCTGGAATACCGTCAGATTGTTCGGGATGAAATTATGGCACAATTAGCCGAATTTCAACGCCAAGAGGCATTAACAGCGGAAAAAACCGCCATAGCGGCCTAATTATTCCGAGGATGGGTTATTTACCCATCCTGAACATTTTCTGTCCTGATGGTGGACGATCGATAAATCAATAATATTCCTAGTTTTCTGGTTAAAAATTCCCTCAATCTCTGCCAAAGCAATTCAGTATAAATTCTTAATTTTCTAGATATAATTACATTTTTTCCCTAAAATGTTAGCTGGAATACTGAATAAATCGAGAAAATCTGGATAAAGCCAGTATTTTTAGCTCCTTAACCCTATAAATCAAGGGAAAGTCAATGATTACTCGTCAAGAACTTAAGAAACTACAATCCCTAACTCAAATACCCGCCCTTTCGATTCTCTTACCCACCCATCGCACCTCACCGGATAACAAACAAGACCCTATTCTCGTTAAAAATTTGGTCGATGAAGCAAAGCGCCGATTATCGGAAGAATTCTCCAAACGTGAAATCGAACCTTTGTTCGATCGCCTCGATAGTCTAGTAGCTGAAATAGATTATCCTTATACTCTAGATGGATTAGCTCTCTATATTGGTCCGGATATTGCCAAGCTTTATAACCTGCCTTTTTCTGTCCAGGCAAGAGTTGTCATCGATAAAACCTTTGCCACACGGGATTTAGTTTATGGATTACATCGAGAACAACCCTATTGGCTGTTACTATTAAGTCAGGGTTCTACTCGTTTAATCTCAGCTACAGGAGAAACTCTCGAAGAAATTTGCGATCAAAATTTTCCCTTAGAAATGACTGGACCGGGGGCCACCGCACCACTGCCCTTTGATGCCGATACCAGTTATCTAGATGATAGAATCCGGCGATTTTTCCAACAGGTAGATAATGCTCTGGGTGAATACATTGACATTGATGATTCTTCCCCTTTGATTGTGGGTGGAGTGGTTCGTCAAATTTCCTTCTTTCAAGAAGTTTCACAGTACACATCAGCAATTGTTGGCACTTTAACCGGCAATTTTGACAAAACCTCAATGTCGGAATTAATTCCGCAAGTATTGCCGATTATGCATTCAGTGCGTCAGACTCAAAAAACTGAAGCTCTGCAAGCTTTGGACGCGGCAGTCAGCGCTCAAAAAGTTATCTCTACCCTGGGAGAAGTGTGGCGTTTAGCGCAGGAAGGTCGAGGAAAATTGTTATTAGTGGATAAAAATTACCATGTACCCGCAGTTTTAAGCGAAAACGGTGATTTGATACTGGTGGAAAACGTCGGTGGTACGGAGGTAATCGATGATGCAGTGGATGAAATTATCGAAGTGGTATTGGCCAAGGGAGGACGTGTAGCTTTAGTCGATGAAGATTCCTTGAACGATTACCAAAAAATTGCCTTAATTTTGCGTTATTAGACCTAATGGGCCGTTTCACAAGCCCCAATACTAACCCATTGACTAGAACCATCAGACCAGTATTCTTTTTTCCAGATGGGGGCATTATGCTTGAGAGTATCAATAGCATAACGACAGGCTGCGAAAGCTTCCCCCCGATGGGGACAACCCACCGCTACTAAGACGCTAATTTCACCGATTTGTAGCTTACCGGTGCGATGGTGAATGACAACTCGATTGGTATCGGGCCAGGTTTGCCGAATTTGCCCGGCAATTTGCCGGAAAACCTCGATCGCCATGGGTTCGTAGGCCTGATAATCAAGATAAATAACCGGTTTACCGTCGGTTTGCTCCCGTACAGTGCCACTCATTAGTACAATAGCACCATTAGCCCCATCATCGGCTAATTGATATACTTCCTGCAAAGATAAGGGAGCAAAACTGACGCGAAAACTATCTGGTGTCATGGATGAGGTGATGGGGGTTGGGTGTGGGGTGTAGGGTGTGGGAATTAGGAATTAGGAAGTGGGGGGAATAAATAAAATAATCTCCTGACTACTGCCTTCCTTAACAACATAGCTATCGCTTTTTCGGAGTCAAGAGATGTTTCTATTTTTTCATCTTCATAAATATACTCAATCTCAAACCAGCGAGCCGAGTATTTTGGATGTATTTGTACTTCCTTGATATGTTTGTCTTTGAGTCTTTCAGTCAATGGGAATTTTAAGGAACCCATCCTTAACTTTAATCCTGGCAATAATCAGGGGGAAATGTCCGTCCGATCCAAAGCAGTCAGGGAGTTAAAAGTTTTTACTGTAGCTTTAGTGTATAGTGAAATATTCTCAACGTCAAGCCGCCCTAAAAGGCCGGGGTTTCAAACCGATTATTTTCGATGAAAAAATTAATTCTAGCCACGAGTAACCAGGGTAAATTAGCAGAGATAGGCGAATACTTAACTGATATCGACCTAGAATTGCAGTTAAAACCCGATGATTTAGAGATAGAGGAAACAGGGGCGACTTTTACTGAAAATGCTTATTTAAAAGCTGCTCAAATTGCCCTAACATTGGGAGAATGGTCGATCGCTGATGATTCGGGATTGGAAGTAACTGGGTTAGGAAATGCACCGGGGATTTACTCGGCCCGCTACGGTGAAAATGATCGAGAAAGAATCGATCGCCTCGTCAGAGAATTAGGAGATAATCAGGATCGCTCGGCCCGTTTTGTCTGTGTAATTGCGATCGCCCGTCCCGATGGTGAGATTGCCTTGAGCGCCACAGGAATCTGCACGGGAGAAATTTTAACCAGTCCTAGGGGTGAAGGTGGTTTTGGTTACGATCCGATTTTTTATGTTCCCGAATACGCTTTAACCTTTGCGGAAATGTCTCCCGAATTAAAAAGAAAAATTAGCCACCGAGGACGAGCTTTTCAGCAATTACTGCCCCATCTCAAGACTCTCGCGGGTACAAATTCATTAAGGCCCTGACTTGTTCAGCATGATAAGAGCTTCTTGTCAAGGGACTCGCAACAATTTGTAAAAATCCCAGAGATTCCCCATATTCGCGCCAAGCGTGGAACTGTTCGGGGGTGATAAATTCCTGCACACCGAGATGTTTTGGCGATGGTTGCAGATACTGCCCGATGGTGAGAATATCACAATCGACGGCCCGTAAATCGCGCATTACTTGGCGCACTTCCTCGTCGGTTTCCCCCAATCCCACCATAATGCCCGATTTTGTGTAGGTAGCGGGAACAATGGCGCGAGCGCGCTGCAATAATTCTAGAGAACGCTGGTAATCACCCTGGGGACGCACGCGACGATAGAGACGGGGAACAGTTTCGGTATTGTGGTTTAAAACTTCAGGTTTAGCGGCAAGAATTAAAGCTAAAGCCTGCCAATTGCCGCAAAGATCGGGAATCAGCACTTCGATGGTGGTTTTTTGGGAAATGCGGCGAATTTCCTCGATACAACGGACAAATTGACTAGCTCCACCATCGGCCAAATCATCGCGATTGACAGAAGTGATCACTACATGATTAAGATCAAGACGTTGCACGGCTGCCGCTAGTCGCTGGGGTTCCGTGGGGTCTAAAGGTTGCGGTTTTTTCTCAAAATCGATATCACAGTAAGGACAGGCGCGAGTGCAAGCAGGACCCATAATTAAAAAGGTAGCCGTCCCCGCGTGGAAACATTCGCCGATATTGGGACAGGAAGCCTCCTCACAAACGGTATTTAAGCCTAAATCGCGTAAAACCTCCTTAACACTGCCGACTCGTTGCCATTGCGGTGCTTTTACCCGTAACCACTCTGGTTTAACCGTCACGCCTGAACTACTCCGATAATTTTTGCCTATATCTGTAATATCCTAGCAAGTCTCGACCCACTCAAGGCCGAATATGCTATGATGATTTAGCTGAAAATTTTCGGGATGTAGCGCAGCTTGGTAGCGCACTTCGTTCGGGACGAAGGGGCCGCAGGTTCGAATCCTGTCATCCCGATTAAAGACAATCAAGGGGAGAGGCAAAATAGGCTCTCTTGGGTTTGCTGGGTAAAATGTATTCTAGGATATAGTCCTGCTGGTGAGGGAGTGGAAAGAACCACTCCAGACACGAAGGACACAAAGATCGATCGCTCCTATATGGGTTAAACTTATCACACCAAGAATAAGAGAGTCCAAAATCTATTTAATTTACCTCCTCTAAGCCAATGTCTAGATTATTAATCAGCCAGTATCAGACGGAAGTTGAAAAGATTATTCAATATGGCGGCAGTCGCAAGGAAACTTCGATTAGAGTCGCTTTTCAGAATTTATTAAATGACTATTGCAAGGCGCGGGATTTTTTGTTAATTCCGGAGTTGGATTATCGCACTAAGTCGGGAAAAGTTGTCTATCCTGACGGGACGGTTAAGGATGCTTTACGGTTAGATTGGGGATATTGGGAAAGTAAGGATCAATACGATAATTTAGATGAAGAAATTGAGAAAAAGTTAGCGAAAGGCTACCCCAATGACAATATTTTATTTGAAGATTCCCAGACGGCGGTTTTAATTCAAGGAGGAGAGGAAAGACTGCGCGTCTCCATGCGCGATGATGAGGCTTTGGATGGGATTATTAATGCTTTTATTAATTATGTACGTCCAGAGGTTGAGGATTTTCGAGAGGCGATTGATAGTTTTAAGGAAGATTTACCAACAATTTTAGAAGCGTTGCGGGGTTTAATTGCGTTACAGTCGGAGACGAATCGGAATTTTGTGACAGCGCGGGACAATTTTTTAGAGATTTGTCGCAAGTCAATCAATCCAGAAATTAGTCTGGAAGATGTGCGGGAGATGATTATTCAGCATATTCTGACAGAGGATATTTTTATCAATATTTTTAATGAGTCTCAGTTTCACCGGGAAAATAATATCGCCAGGGAATTACAGGGAGTGATTGAAACTTTCTTTACTGGTAATACTAAGCGCAATACTTTAGGGACTATTGAACGTTATTATGCAGTAATTCGGCGGACAGCGGCGAATATTTACAATCACCACGAGAAGCAGAAGTTTCTCAAGGCGATTTATGAGAATTTTTATAAAGCATACAATCCCAAAGCGGCGGACCGGTTGGGAATTGTCTATACACCCAATGAAATTGTCCGTTTTATGATTGAAAGTGTCGATTATTTAGTCCACAAGCATTTTGGTAAGTTGTTGGCGGATCCAGGAGTAGAAATTTTAGATCCGGCGACGGGGACAGGAACTTTTGTGACGGAGTTAATTGAGTATTTACCGAAGGATAAGTTACGGTACAAGTATAAGCATGAGATGCACTGTAATGAGGTGGCAATTCTGCCTTATTATATCGCTAATTTGAATATTGAGTTCACCTACAAGCAGAAGATGGGTGAGTATGAAGAGTTTGAGCATATCTGTTTTGTCGATACCCTGGACCATGCTGCTTTTCATCTCAAGCAGATGGATTTATTTGCCATGTCGGTGGAGAATACCCAACGGATTCAACATCAAAATGACCGCAATATTTCTGTAATTATTGGTAATCCTCCTTATAATGCCAAGCAGCAAAATGCTAATGACAATAATGCAAATCGTAATTATGAAGAAATAGATAAAAGAATCCGAGATACTTATCTAAAAGTGAGTAACTCTCAAAATCAAAATAGAGCTTATGATATGTATGCTCGTTTCTTAAGATGGGCATCTGATAGATTAAATAAAGATGGAGTGATTGCATTGATCACTAACAACTCTTTTATAGACAAAAAAACATTCGATGGGTTTAGGAAAACAGTTTTACAAGAATTTAGTGAAATATGGTTGGTTGATTTGGGAGGAGATGTAAGAAAAAATACTAAAATTTCGGGTACAAAGCATAATGTTTTCGGGATTCAAGCAGGTGTATGCATTAGCTTCTTTGTTAAAAAATCAAGCCATAAAGAAAAAGCAAAAGTTTTCTATTTTAAGATGGCAGATAGTGATTTAGCCAAAGATAAGCTAATATTATTAAATGAAAATAGAATTGACAATTTAAACTTTCAGCATATTCAGCCTAACCATAATCATGATTGGTTGTATGAAAATAATGATTTTGATGAACTTTTACCTTTAATTAACAAAGATACTAAAACTGGCAAAAATGAAAAAGCAATCTTCAGGAACTTTTCGCTAGGGGTTATAACTGCTAGAGATGAGTGGTTGTATGATTTTAACCCTGATTCTTTAAGGTCAAAGCTAGAGTTTTTTTGTCAGTTTTATGCTTCAGAGCAGAAGCGATGGAATGATTCAGGAAAAATTACTTCTATTAAAAACTTTGTAAGTAGAGAAATAAAGTGGAGTGATGAGCTAGAAAATAAGCTTGTTAGAGGAGACGAAATAATTTTTGATCCAGAGAAAATTATTGTTGTTTTAACTCGACCATTTACCCAAAAATATATTTTCTGGAACAAAACAGTTTTACATAGATTACACCAATTAGAGAATCTATTCAAAATTGGTGATTTGGGCAATATAAGTATTTGTGTTACAGCACATAGTCAAGTGCCATTTTGTGTTCAAGCAACAACGTATCCCTTCGATTATGGCTATGGTTCAAGAGATACTACAGGGATTACTATTTATGCTTACGACAAAGAAGGAAACCGCATCGATAATATCACCGATTGGGGATTGCAACAATTCCAAAACCATTACAACGATAAAAACCTCACCAAACTCGATATCTTCCACTACACTTATGCTGTCCTTCACTACCCGGAATATCGCAGTAAATACGAATTAAATCTTAAGCGAGAATTTCCCCGGCTTCCCTTTTATGATAACTTCTCTCAATGGGTAGAATGGGGAAGCAAACTAATGGAATTACATATCAACTATGAAACCGTCGCACCCTACCCACTAACCCGCATCGATACTAATAATAACCTCAAACCAAAAACTAAACTAAAAGCTGACCGAGAAAAAAATTCCATCAACCTCGACGATATCATCTTCCTACAAGATATTCCCAAAATTGCCTGGGAATATAAACTCGGTAATCGTTCGGCCCTAGAATGGATTTTAGATCAATATAAAGAAAAGAAACCCAAAGATCAAACCATCGCCGAAAGATTTAATAACTATCGCTTTGCCGATTATAAAGAAACAGTAATTGACTTACTACAAAGAGTCTGTACTGTCAGCGTCGAAACCATGAAAATAATAGAAGCGATGAGACATTAAAAAGATTGCTTCTGGGAAATCTTATTCTACACCCTGCCTCCAGTAAAAACTTTTTGCCGCAAACCCTAAGTAGGGAGGCACAATTATTTGTAGGATGGGTTAGCGGTAGCGTAACATGAGCAGGCGTTGGGTTTCATGCTTCAACCCAACCTACGTTCTTTCCTCTTCTGATCTGACAACGCCCTTTCTGTCTCTTGTGCGGGTGGGTGTAGAGTTTTTTTTGCGGGTTATTCTCAAGCGTTCGGCTATTCTTGCCACTGTCGCCACACTTAACACTATACCAGTTCTTTCTAGGAATAGTTTTGATAGTTGAGCTAGAGTTGCGTCATTATTTTCCTCAATTAACTCACCGAGGACGAGCATCTGTTCTGGAGTGAGTTTTAAATGACGTCCACATCGATAAGTCTTTGGTCGAACATCTCCCGTTTCTCGATATTGTTTCAAAAGCTTTTGTACAAAACTTAGGGTTACGCAGAATCTTTTCGCTAATTGTCTTTGAGAGATGGGTTCGTTATAGTAACAGTCGAGGATTTTCTGACGGAACTCTACTGGATAGGATTTCATTTTTACTGCGGTTTAGCTATCGATGACATTATACTTCATATTTGTGAGAAAGAAAAATGTTATAGTCGGTTTTCTGGCGCGACGCAAGCGATCGCTAAAGATGTTATTATCTAGGACAGTCAACTGAAAATTCCTGCAACTTTCCTAGCCACCGATGAGAGCGATCGCTAAAGATGATATTCTTTATATTCACCATGAGGATGTACCGGTTTATAAAAAAGGCGGTTCAGTGGTGAGAAATAGTTATTTTTGGGCGCTAAAATCGATCGCCTGTGGAGCGCGTCGGGGACAGGATTGGGAGTTCGATGCGGAGGTGTGGGTGGCACTGGTGCGGATGTTGCTCTGTTTTGCCAATTCTGGCTATTTGGGGGATGGTGAGACAATTTTAGAGTTTACTGTCGATTGTCCTATTCCCGAACCTTTGCGGGGGATATCTACTTACTTATAGCCTCGCTGAGATAGTTAGCGGTGGATTCCACTAGGGGAATAGTATTTTCGTATAACATTCGCGTCGGTCCGATAATGCCAACACTACCGACGGGAGTATCTCCCTGTTTATAAAAAGCGGAGATAAGAGTACAAGGGCGCATGGATTCCAGAGGATTTTCGGAACCAATGGTGATTTTGACTTTTTTAGCTGATTTTTCCGGTTCTGGTCTTTGTAAAATCAGGGGTAAAAGGCGATCCTGTTCTGCTTCCAATAGATGTAGCAACATTTGTACTTGTTGCCATTGGGCGAATTCTGGCTGTCGAATGACTTCAGCGACACCATGGACGATAATCTCTGGGGTGGCAGTGGATTGGAGACTAGCGCTGATTTCTTGGCTTAATTGTCGGAGAAAATGGGTATAACGGGCAAATTCTCGCTCGATTTGCTGCCAATCGAGGTTAATTAAATCTGCCAAGCAATAACCTTTTAATTTTTCCCCCAGAAAATTAGAGAGGATTTGTAATTCTTCTGCTAATCCATTCTCCTTGTCCGTTGCCATGGACTCAGGAATCTCTATCATAACCGAGCGTGTTTGTAAACTATCTGTAACAATAATTAACATTATCTGCTTGGCTGAGACGGGGATTAATTGCAGATGACGCAGGGTATTAGTGAGGGTGTGGGGGAGGGTAACGATAGCGATATAACCGCTTAAACCGGCTAAAAATTGGGTGGCCCGTTGCAGCAGACTTTCGAGACTCCAAGCGGGAGATTTAGCGTTTTGATGCAGATAATAGCCGATTTTTTCGCCGATACGGTCATCGGGAGTCATTAATTCATCGACATAGAGACGATAACCCCAATCGGAGGGAATGCGTCCGGAGGAAGTGTGGGGTTGATAGAGTAAACCTTCTTTTTCCAGTTTACCGAGAGCATTGCGAATCGTGGCGGAACTAACCGTAAATTTGTACTCCTCTAGCAGAGTTTTCGAGCCAACTGGTTCGGCCGTGGCGATATAATGTTGAATTGTCGCCTTTAAGATATGTTGATAGCGATCGCTGAGATGGGTTCTAGCGGACATAGGGGAATAATCTTAAGATAAAGATTTATAAGATTTTTTTAGACAGTATAACGCTTAATCAGTTATCAGTTATCAGTTATCAGTTATCAGTAGTCAGTCCTCCGTGGGGAGAAAAGGGATAGTTTGCCCCTCTCTTTTCCCGATGGGGGCTATAAAAATTAGTAACGGGGAATATTAGGATCGACGAGGAGGGAATAAGCGTCGATGCCACCGTTAATATTTTTAACATTAGTAAAACCCTGACTTTGTAGCCATTGGCACATCTGTAGGGATCTCATGCCATGGTGACAGATAACGAGGGTTTCCGCTTGGGGGTTGAATTGGGTGGCAATAGTGGGCGACCATTCTTGGTATTGACTCAAGGGTAAAATGGTAAAATTAGCCACAGATGCCATGGCAACTTCCTCCGGTTCGCGCACATCAATAAGTTGTAAATTAGGATCATGATCGGCTAAACGGAGAGCGAGTTCATGGACGCTAATTTCGGTAATGCTCATAGATTTGGTCTTAAGAATCGGTTATCTTTCCTTTAGAGTAGCAAATCGAGGGACCCTGAGCGTTTATCTGTGAACAGTGCCTAAGTTGTAATGATGGTGAGGAGAATTCTGGAGAACCAAAAAAGCGCATTTGTCCCAGGCTGAATTTCAGTTAAGCTTTGATCAGAGGTTATTGCAGGAGGGAGTTATTGATACCGAATAGATTCACCCAGATGTATTGCGCTGAAACTATCTTTTCCCCGGTTTTTTATCCTCTGATTAATTTTTAAGTTGTACTGCATTCTCCCCACTTCCCCACTTCCCCACTTCCCCACTTCCCCACTTCCCCACTCCCTAGCTTATGATTCCCCTACAATTAACCCTAAAAAATTTTCTCAGTTATCGCGAGGCAGTGCTAGATTTTCGCGGATTACATACTGCCTGTATTTGTGGTGCCAATGGTGCGGGAAAATCCTCTTTACTCGAAGCAATTACCTGGGCAATTTGGGGAGAGAGTCGCGTCTCGATTGGTGATGATGTGATTCATGCGGGCAGCGATTATGCGCGGGTAGATTTCGAGTTTAGTTATGGGGGAGAAATCTATAAAATTATCCGTAGTCGTCACCGGG
The DNA here is from genome assembly GCF_027531875.1 of Microcystis sp. LE19-84.1B. NCBI lineage: Bacteria > Bacillati > Cyanobacteriota > Cyanophyceae > Chroococcales > Microcystaceae > Microcystis > Microcystis sp. LE19-84.1B. Next base: position 23,722 of record NZ_JAPZSR010000180.1, read on the forward strand.
GGGGAAAAGCTTCTGGTTTAGATTTTCAGGTGATTAATGATCAAAGTTTTCGTCCTTTATCGGGTAAAAGTATTAAAGATACCCAAGCACAGATTAATACTTATCTAAAAATAGACCATAAAACTTTCATTAATTCTGCTTATTTACGACAGGGACAAGCGGACGAGTTTATGAAACAGCCTCCCAGTGGTCGTAAACAGATTTTAGCAGAATTATTACAACTCGATCGCTATGAAATTTTAGCAAATAAAGCCAAGGATATATCGAAACAGTTCGATGGACAGTCCCTCCAGATTGAGCAGCAAGTAGAAACTATCAAACTCCGTCTTCAGGAGAAAAATTCTTATCAAGAACACCTGCAAGAGTTAAGCACCCAAATTAACCAAATTAATCAAGAACAAGAGGTAAATAATCGGCGTTTACAGCAACTGCAAGGGGAGGAAAATCAGCGTCAGAATTGGGAAAAACAGCTGCAGTGGCAAAGAGAACAGGAGCGAGCTTTATTAGCAGAAATTGAGAGATTAGACCGGGAAAAAGTTAGTCTAGACAATCAATTAAATCAAATAAGGACTATTCTTCATCGCAAAAATGACATTATCACCGCACACGAGCGCCTAATCAATTTAGACCAGAAAGAGGCCAGTTTGTCAAGTCAATTGCAAGCTTGGCAACAGGCCCAGTATGATAAACAACAATTAGAACAGAAATTACAGCAAAAAATTAACGAATTTACCCTTCCCATCCAACAAACGAGCGCTCGTTTAGAAGAATTGGGAAGACAGGAACAAGAAACTCAAAAAATTATCGAGCAAGCGGGGGATATTCAAGCAGGATTAGAGAAGTTAAATTATCATCGTCAACGTCTTCAGGAATTGGATAGATTAGCTTTAAAATATGCCCCTTTAAATAGCAGAAAAGCTGATCTAAATATGCAGTTGGAACGGGAAAAAGCCAGAATTAATGCTCGTCGGGAACAACTGCAAAGAAATCGGCAACAATTAGAGACAGAAATCGCTCGTATTCCTCTACTAAGAGAAGAAGCTCTCAATTTAGCCAAACGAATTAAGGAATTAGATAAAAAACAAATCTATTGTGAACGAGTGGAAGAAAAGGAAACCGTTAAACAAGTGGATAAAAAAAGTTTATTGGAGCAACAGAAAAGATATGAAGAACAACTTTTAGAGTTAACTGATAAATTGGAAAAATTGAATATTCCCGATTCGGTTTGTCCTTTGTGTGAACAGAATTTAGACAGTCATCACCGTCATCAGGTAATCAGAAAAACCCATCAACATCAAGAACAAATTCAAGAGCAAATTTGGTCCCTACAGGAACAGATGGCAGACTGCGATCGAGATTTAAAACGTTTACGGGAGGAATTAGCCCAAATTAAACAAGAATTGCCAGTAAGATCGAATCTACAACAAAAATATGTGCAGTTAGAAGTCAAGTTAGAAACTATTGAAGAAAAGGAAATAGAACTAGAGAAAACCGAGGAGATACTTGTGGAGTTAGAAGCACTTTTAAGCAGTGGCAATTATGCCCTAGAATTACAGCAAGAATTGCAAATTGTCAATCAAGAAATCGCCCTATTAAACTATGATGAACAAAGTCATGCTTTAGTCAGAGGAGAAGAAAAAAGATGGCGTTGGGCAGAAATTCAAGAATCAGAACTTAAGCAAGCAAACCGTCGTTTAGCTAATATCAATGCTGAGAAACCTAATTTAATTAACCAATTGGCTAGACTAGAACAGGAGAAACGAGAACTAGGTCAAAATTCCCCACTTAAACAGGAAATTGAACGCTTAGAAAAGCTTATTCAAAACTTAAATTATGATCGCAGTGAACATCAGAATATTCAAAATCTGATCCGACAATTACAGGGGGTAAGATTACAGTATCAAGATTGGCAACAAGCAGAAAAAAATTATCCAGAAATAGCTGCTAAAATTGCTGACATTGAGCAAAGATTACAGCTGCGAAATGAGGATCGCCAAAAGATAAATCAGGAGTTAGCAAATATTATTCAAAAGATTGGTACTTTGACTGACTATCGCCAAGAAATAGCCGCATTATCGACTAATATTCAACAGCGAAGACAGATAATTGATGGATTGCTCTCCCAAAAAGGTCGGGTTGAGGAGAAGTTACATCAACTGGAAACTTTAGGTAAACAACTGACAGAAAAAGAGAGCGATTTAGCTAAAGTTAAAAAACAATATACAGTTTATAAAGAGTTAGCCATAGCTTTTGGCAAAAATGGTTTACAAACTCTGATGATTGAGAATGTTTTACCAGAGTTGGAAGCACAAACTAATCATATCTTAGCTCGCTTAACCGGTAATCAATTTCATGTGCAGTTTTTAACCCAAAAAAGCGGTAAAGGTACGAAGAAACAGCGACAAAAGTTAATCGATACTTTAGATATTATTATTGGTGATACCCGCGGCTCTCGTCCCTACGAAACCTATTCAGGAGGGGAAGCTTTTCGGATTAATTTCTCGATTCGATTAGCTTTAGCGAGATTATTGGCACAAAGAGCCGGAACAGCCCTACAAATGCTCATTGTTGACGAAGGATTCGGAACTCAGGATGCGGAAGGATGCGATCGCTTAATTGCGGCAATTAACGCTATATCCGCCGATTTTGCCTGTATTTTGACTGTAACTCATATGCCCCAATTTAAAGAAGCTTTTCAACATCGCATCGAAGTCCGCAAAACCGAACAGGGTTCCCAATTGATGTTATTATCCTAAGAAAAATATTGATGTAAAGATGGAAAAAATTACGGTAACAGTAAAACTATTTGCTATTTATCAAGAAGTCTATCAAACTTCACAATTAAACCTCGAATTTCCTGCCCACACTTCCGTTACAGAAGTGTTAAACTATATTATAGCCCCCTATCCTCAATTAGAAAGATGGCGCGATGTTACTCGTTTTGGAGTCAATCTTCAGTTTGTTTCGGGAGAGAAAATCCTCGAAAATGGCGATGAGATAGTTTTAATTCCCCCCGTTAGTGGTGGCTAAATGGGGTTTGCGGCAAAAAGTACGGGCGAAGCATTCGGATAGAAAATCTACGGTTTCACCGATAGGTTATTGTCCGAATGCTTCGCCCCTACAGGACGCGGGCTGATGAAGACGCAAGGTTTTGAAGCACGATTCTCTCAAAATCTTGCACCTGTTTCGCGAGAAAAGCCACAAAACCCTTACCTTGCCTACATTTCACATTTATTCAGCAAGCCCTAAATGGAGATAGGGAAAATCACAAAAACTGCCACCTTTTTTACTTTTTCCTTGATATCCCGTGTCTAACTGGCAAATTCCCCCATCGGTAGAGCTTCCCCAAGAGTTTTTAAAAATAGTCCAAGACTGCACCCCAGAGTCGGATGGCAGCGTCGTGGCACAAATATTATGGCATCGCGGTGTCCAAGATGGGGCGACTCTGCGGACGTTTCTGGATGAGAAAGCTTATCAGTCAAAAACTCCCTTTGATTTTGGGCAAGAAATGAACTTCGCCGTCAAAAGACTGGAAAAAGCCCTAAATAAAGGTGAAAAAGTGACTATTTGGGGTGATTTCGATGCCGATGGTGTCACCGCTACCAGTGTCCTCTGGGAAGGATTGGGGCAGTTTTTCCCACCCTATCAACAGTTAGATTATTACATACCCGATCGCCAAAAAGAATCCCACGGCCTCAATTGTCCCGGTATCGAGAAACTAGCGCATCAAGGAACCCGTTTAATCGTCACCTGTGACACGGGAAGCACGAATATCGCTGAAATTGACTATGCAAAAAGTTTAGGCATCGATATTATCATCACCGATCATCATACCCTACCCGACGAGCGCCCCGAGGTGATTGCCCTGATTAATCCCCGCTACTTTGTGGAAACCCATCCTTTCTATCATCTTTCTGGGGTTGCTGTTGCTTATAAATTAGTGGAAGCGATGTATTTAACCCTTGCAGATATTCCCAGAAAACCCCTAGAAAATTTACTGGATTTAGTTGCGATTGGTTTAATTGCCGATTTAGTCAAATTGACGGGAGAATGTCGTTATTTAGCCCAAAAAGGTATGCAAAAACTCCAAAATACTCAGCGTTTAGGAGTTAAAAAATTACTGGATTTATGTAACAAAACCGGAGATAGACCGATGGATATATCCTTCGGTATTGGACCGCGAATTAATGCCGTCAGTCGCATTTATGGTGATGCTAGATTTTGTGTGGAATTACTCACCAGTGAAGATAAAAAGCGTTGTCATGAATTAGCTGAACAAGCGGAATTAGCCAACATTCGTCGCCAAGAAATCCAACGGGATATTATTAAACAAGTTCAGAAAAAACTAGAGAGAATTGATCTTTCTACCACTAATGTAATTATTTTAGATGATCCCCAATGGCCGGCGGGAATTTTAGGATTAGTTGCGGGACAAATTGCCCAAGAATACCAGCGACCAACAATTTTATTAAGTACCAGTGAACCACCTTTTGCTAAGGGTTCCGCTCGGTCAATTCGTGAGATCGATCTTTATCAATTAGTATCCTCTCAATCCCATCTTTTACATCGTTTTGGTGGTCATCCTTTGGCTGCTGGTTTAAGTTTAACCATAGAAAATTTACCGCTATTTATTGAGGGAATTAATCAACAGTTACGACGCACAGGAATTGATTTAACTTCCCTTTCTTCCCAGATAGAAGTGGATGCAGTGGTGACGGTTTCCCAATTGGGAAAAAGTCTATTTCGAGAATTAAAATTACTGGAACCCTGCGGGATGGGTAATCCGACACCGAAGCTATTAATTCAAAATTGTTATTTTCACAATCTTTGGCATAACAATCTTCAGGATTTAAAAGGCAAAAAAATCGCTTATCTCCGGACAACTTTTGATATCTGGGATAGTTCTATCGAGCAGGGATTCCCGGGTATGTGGTGGGGTCATCACAAAGATGAAATTGCTGTCGATACCCGTTATGATGCCGTAGTAGAATTGGATTTTAATACCTCCAAAAATCGCTATGAAGTGCGCTTAATTGCTCTGCAACTTTATCAACAAGAATCCCTAAGCTATGGCAATAAAAAAGATTTTTTAATCGACAATCGTAATCGAGAAATTAATCAAGAAGTTAACCAATTAAATCCCCTTTTTCTCTGGGAATGTCCCCGGGATTGGACAAAACTTTCTAGGGAATATCAACAGGCAATTTTACGGGATAAAAAGTTAGTTCTTGCCTATGCTAGTCCTTTGAAAAAATCCGCTCACACCAGATGGATAAACCTTGTGGGGATTGGGAAATATTTAGCTAGAACTAAAACCAGTATTTCCCGTCAACAATTACAAAACCGCTTAAACCTCAGTTATCATACCCTAGAATTAGGATTAATTTCCTTAGCAGAAAATGGCTTTAAAGTCAAGAAAAATCAAGAAAATTTATCCTTTGAATTAATCAATCATGAGGCAAAAATTAATAAGATTGAGCAATTTCTGGAAGCGGTGGCCTTAGAAAACTTTCTCCAGCAATACTTTGCTACTGTTCCCCTAGAAATTCTGCAAACAATTCTTAATCACGAAGACTCGATCGATTTCTAATTAGGGTTTGCTAAAAAAGTTTGTTGGTGAGGTGTGGGGTGTGGGGTGTGGGGTGTGGGAATTATGAATTATGAATTATAAATTATGAAATGGGGAAATGGGGAAATGGGGAGACCACTTCGTGCGCGTTGCGGGGGGAAGTGGGGAAGTGGGGAAGTGGAGCATTTGGCTGAAATTTCCCTAAACCCCTAAACCCCTAAACCCCTAAATCCCTATCACCCGACTCCTGACGACCGACTCCCGATTACTGATAACTGATAACTGATAACTGATAACTGATTACTGATAACTGATAACTGATAACTGATAACTGATTACTGATTACTGATAACTCCTTGACCGAAGAATTTCGGGGGTTTTGCTAGGGTATAAACTTCCGTATTTTGTGCGATAGCTTGACGAATATAGAGAGGAGTTTGTAACATTCCTAGTAAAGTCATGCCATCAATTAAACGTAATCCTCCCGTAGTTGTATCGGTGATTAATTCATCCACCACATCGGGATCGGGACGAGTATTTAAAGGATGATTAGCACAGAGAGTAAAACCCCAAGGGGAACCATAACTAGGAGTAGGAGCGCAATAGGAATGAACGTAGGGAAAAACTGCTTTTAAAGTATTCACCAAACGCGCATGATACATCACCGAAGGAGGAGAAACCGGGCCAGATTGGACAACAACAATGCCATTTTCGGCCAAAACTCTCTGTAGTTTTTCAAAGTATTCTTTCGTGAATAGGGGGAAAGAAGGACCCTCTCCGATGGGATCAACCAGATCAGAAATAATAATATCCCATTGATCGTTAGTGGTGTCTAAAACTTCTAAAGCATCAGCGACAACTAACTCAAAACGAGGATCATCAAAAGTGCCTTGGTGCATTTCGGGAAGATGTTCCTTACAAGCTGCCACCACATCCCCATCGATATCGATCATCATCACTTTTTCGATTGTTTTCCAACGCAATAACTCCCGCGTTGTCGCACCTTCACCACCTCCCAGAATTAAAGCAGTTTTTG
>NZ_JAPZSR010000185.1:0-9062 GCF_027531875.1 Microcystis sp. LE19-84.1B
GAGATGACTACAGCCTTATCATCGGAGTCAGCCATGGCAATTTGGCCGCTATTATTGATGGTAAAGGCGGAGATACCGTCGCCATCGAGGTTAGGATTACCTGCGGTGATATTGTAGGGTTAAGGGGTTATTATCGGCATCGGTCGCGGTAAATAAGTGTTATAAATAATTATAGGCTACTCAAAATAAATCTCAAATGACGACAACAGAAATTAAATTCACTCTAACTTTACCTAAAGTTCCAGAAATTCATCATCTGGAAGCTGAGAAAAAAGCTAAAGAAGCCTATGTTATGACTTTACTTCGTCATGGTGATATTAGTGCGGGACGTGCCGCAGAATTATTAGAGATTGATCGCCATAAACTTTCTGATTTAATGGATCACTACAATATTTGTTCATTCCCTATGCAAACCCAAGAAGAATTACAACAAGAAGTGGCTGAGACTCTCCAAATTTTAGAGAGATATAAAAAGTAACGTGATTATTGTCTCTGATACTACCCCTTTAAGTGAATTAGCAAAAGTTGGAAAACTTAATTTACTTCATGACATTTACGGGAAAATTATTATTCCTCAAGAAGTTTACCATGAGGTAACAACAGGAACTCATCCAGCAGTTAATTTAGTTCAATTAGCAGACTGGATAGAGAGACGAACAATTAGCAGTTCAGAAAAAGTCTCTACTTTGAAAACGATAACTAATTTAGGTTGGGGTGAATGTGCTGCTATGATTTTAGCTGAAGAATTAGAAGCCGATCAATTATTGATTGATGATTTAGAAGCTAGGCGAGTTGCTTTATCTCGAAATCTAAAAATTACTGGTACATTAGGTATCTTATTAGTCGCCAAACAACTAGGATTAATTACTAGCGTTCAGGAAGTTTTAGAGGCGTTAATTACTCAGGGTAAACGTATTAATCCAAGACTATATCAAGAGGTTTTATCTACCGCACAAGAATCATTGTAATTATTCAATAATTGCTGATAAAGGGACGTAAACATCATCACTCATGTACCCTAAAAACATTAATTAAAGGAGAAGTTTTTAATGGAATATCTTATTAGACCAGACCAACCGACCCAATGGAAAATTAACCCAGTAGATTTTATTGAAAATCTCGAAAAATCTTGGCATGATACCACTTTGTTTGCCCAGCAGATGCACAATTAGCCCTAAAAATCTGATAGCTCTGATACCAAATTATTGAGAGAAACTCTCATTAAGTTGGCGATCGCTGAATAGAGTGTGACACTTCATAATTCTTAGTAATCGCTAAAAGCCTTACTATACAAGGGCTAGAGCAACTTTTGATTTCAACGACTAGGGTGCGGAATGTGGGCATTATTCCAAGCGGAACCATTACCTGTCGCACCAGATTTAACGTAGATGATAGCCATGATATACCTCGTGTGAAAAAGACCGATCAAGTGATTATTGAGGAAGGTTAACTAATCTTGTCCGTCAAGATTGGCAAAAGCTTGCAGTCAAATCGGAATAATACCAAATCGGTTTTTAATAGTATCATTAACTGCCAATCAAACTTTAAAAACCCAGTTATGGATTGTTTCTCCCTGTCCCAGCGCTCCCCGTTTCCACAAGGACACAAGTTACCTTGTGTCCCTTTTTAATCTCAAAATCGGAATTTAAGCTAATCCGACTAATTTAGCGCTGTATTCCCACATTTTTTCGCCTCTTTCCTCGTCGCGAGCTTGAGGAGAAACCCTTTGTACAAAAGATTTACCCTCTTTTTTCTGACGGTTGCCCCAACTCCAGTAAGCGCCGGATTGACGGTATTCGGGGTCAGCCACCACCATGGCCACTCTTTCCCCGGCTAATTCTTGGGAAACATAGCCACCGGTGATATTTTTCTGGAACCAGGGGAAAAACTGCTGGAAAAAGGGGTAATGATTGCGGAAAAGGGGTGTATCGGCCACACAACCCGGATAGAGGGAAGTAAAAGTGATTCCGGTGGATTCGTGATAGCGTTTGTGCAGTTCCCGCATGGTGAGAACATTACACACCTTACTATCTTTGTAGGCTTTGACCGATTCAAATTTTTTGCCGTCGGCCATAGTAATCGGCTCTTTGAAACCCTTGGCAAACCCTTCTAAATCGCCCAAATCAGGACGAGGAGGAATTTTGCCGCCTAATTCATCGGGATTATGGGTGACAGTACCGAGAATGACTAAACGCCGGTCGGGAGAGGGGGAATTTTTTAGGTCTTCCAAGAGCAAATTTGAGAGCAGGAAATGACCTAAATGATTGGTGGCCATGCTCAATTCATAACCGTCGGGACTTCTTAAGGGTTCTTTGAGCAAAGGCAGATAGATAGCGGCATTGCAGACTAAAGCGGTTAGAGGTCTGCCCAAGGCCCGGAAATTTTTGACGAAGCGCCGGACGCTATCGAGGGAACCGAGGTCGATAAATTCAATACAGTAGTTATCCCGGGGAATGTTTAATTCCTTGGCCGCCTGTTCCATTTTCGGGATATCCCGACAGGCCATAACTACAAACCAACCTCTTTGAGCAAGGGATTTAGCGGCGTAGAGACCGACTCCAGAAGTTGTCCCAGTAATGATCACCGTGGGTTTTTGATCTTGTACCATTTTTTGATAGTTTTCGTTAATCGCTCTGGTCTAGGGAATATCCAAGGGATTCCGACTATAAATTTTATCGGTTGTCTTACCTGACCCCAGGCTTCCCTTTACATAACTTCAAATTTTCGTGAGTGTTCACTTATCAGTGATCAGTTATCAGTGATCAGTTATCAGTGATCAGTTATCAGTGATCAGTTATCAGTGATCAGATTTAAGTTTTAAGTTTACCGATCTCCCCACCTCCCCACCTCCCCACCTCCCCAATTCATAATTCATAATTCATAATTCATAATTCATAACTAACGAATGGGTTTAGCTAAATCACCGATTTTGAAACCATTACCAGTAATGATGCGACCGACGCTAGATTGACCATCAGCTTCGACAATTTCGAGAGTGCCAATCGGTTGAGTAATCTGACGGATAACCTTACCCGTTTGGGGATCCTTGACCGTTTGAGTCGTCCGTTCGATGGAAATGCGTAAACCGACACGATAACCCTCTCCCGTGCCTTTATTGAGAATTACTTGATTTCCCGCCACGGCAGCCACTAAAGCGGTGACAGTCGGGAGCGAGCGAGGTGTAGCGGCGATTTGTTCGGCTTTATTGTTGAGATTATCCACCACCTGCGCTACTGCCTTATCGGTGGCAATACTGAGTAATTTCCCTTCGTTGGAGGTTTGGGAACCACCCCCAACCCCTAAAACCACGGTTGAACCATCGGATTGATTGGCACTACCATCTCCCTGAGCGGTGGTAATAATTTCGGCCGTGGTGGTATTAATTGCCCGGACATTTAACTTGACAAAAGCATCGGTTTCTGTCTTGGCGGTGCTAAAAATAATAAACGAGCCACCAGATTGTTTTTTTTGTAAATCGAATTGGGTAATCGAACCGATAATCACCACATCTACCCCCAAAATTTGCCCGATTTGAGCGGCGGTAGCGGCATCTACCCGTCCCGAAGCTCCCAAATTCTGTTCTCTGAGGACAGCATCAATGCGACTGCGCTCAATGACTGTATAGCGACCACTTTCCACCAATCTATTGACGAGAATATCACTGACACCACTGGCTCCACCATTGAGAAATGTTAACCACTGGGGATTACTGAGACCGCTATAATCGAAGTCTAAAACCGCTACGCGCACCTTTTCGCTTTTTTGGGCTAAGAGTAATGGTAAATTGTTAGAGGTAGCTTGGGAGAAAGCCGGTGCGTTGAAGCTAAAACCCAAACTAGAAGCGACTCCCACAAGGGTGATCAGGGCAGAAAAACCACGGATGCTATCTCGATCGAACATGATAAGGGGTTCTCCAGTCAAATAGAATATAGCTCATAATACATCTGAAAATTGCTCTAACTATCGAGAGTGATCAAGAGCGAGAATTTTGAATGGCAGTAATTAAACCTCTCACTTCCTCGGTTCCCTCGGAAGCTTCAAAGGAAGTGGGAAATTTCCCCTTAGCAATCATCCGCAATCCCAGGGGGGCAATACTTAATAAACCCTGTAAATCGCGCCAATAATTGCCCAGCACATAGAGGCCGAATTTGCGTTCATCCACCCATCCCCCTGCTTTGACTAATTCCACTAAAACTTTCCGGTGACGAATGGGACGACTACTATCGGCCGACTTGCGAGCGAGTATTTCCTGTTTAATTTTACCGATCTGATCCATGGGGGCCACTTCCATAGGACAAACTGCATTACAGAAATAGCAACGCGTACAACCCCAAACCCCTGCGGTGCCTTGGTTATAAAGTTCTAGGCGACTTTCCTGATTACCATCGCGGGAATCTGCTAGGGTGCGCTGCGCTTTTGCCAAAGCGTGGGGCCCGACAAAATCGGGATTGACTTGCTTGGCGTTACATTCCGAATAACAGGCCCCGCACATAATGCAGTTACCCATCTGATTGAGATTGGCTCTTTCTTCTGGAGTTTGCAGAAATTCTCGTTCGGGAATGGTGCGTGCTTGACTACTAATATAAGGTTCAACTTTTTCTAAATCGTCCCAAAACGGTTGCATATTGACGATTAAATCCCGGATAATCGGTAAATTCCCCAGAGGAGCGATCGTGATTTCGGGAATTTCTCCGGCATCTTTTTGGCTACAATGGTTTAATTCACTGGCGATATTTTGTTGACAAGCCAAGGCCGAACGACCGTTAATTTTCATCGCACAGCTGCCACAAATTGTATTGCGGCAATTTTTACGAAAGGCCAAAGTTCCATCAAGTTCCCATTTGATGCGATTAAGGCAGTCGAGAATTGTATTTCCCGCCTCCACCTCTAGGGTAAAATTTTCTAGGTAGGGGGTGTCGTTGGGTCGTTGACGCAGAATTTTAAAAGAAACTTCCATACTCGGCACGGGGATGAGGGACTCCTAATACTCAGGATAATCGATGTTAACGGGCTAAGGGGGAGCTAGTAATGGTAATTAATCCTTAAGATTTTCCCCGGTCGGTTGAGCCAAGGGGTGGGTATCTAGGCCTAATGATAGATGGGCAAGTCGCTCGAAAACAGTTTAATCACCCCGGATTTACTGCTCTGGGTCATTAATTTTTTGCCAACTCCAACCACAAGTATAGTTGCTCAATTCCTTGCTAGGTATAGCTGGAGCGGTTTTATGTCCTCACTTTCTCCCCCCTGTTTTCCTCGCACCCGACCAAAAATTGCCAGAGTCTTGACCAAAAATTTCCTCTCCCCCACAAGGTTTACACTTACTACCTAGTCCGGGGTCTTCTTAGCACGATTGTCATCACCGAACCATCAGTTTTAAAAAATTTATTATTCCCCTCTAGACATTTTTGGCAAGATTTTTGGTATGATCAATTTGTCAGTGTAAACTTAATTGACAGTCAGTCAAAAATCAAGGAACATTAAAAAGTACCATGAGTGACATCTCTCCTACTCCCCTAACCGGGAAAGCTCTACTACAAAAAGTCAAAGAGTTATCCCACTTACCCCGTCGCGAAACGGCAAAACGTTGTGGTTACTACTCTCAAAGTAAAGATGGCCAAGTTCGGGTCAATTTAACCGACTTTTACGATGCTGTTTTGGGTGCAAAAGGGGTTCCTCTGGATCCCGAAGGCACTAAAGATGGCCGCGGCCGCGAACCCACTTTCCGGGTTAGTGTCCATAAAAATGGTCAAATCGTCATCGGTTCCACCTATACCGAACAAATGAACTTGCAGCCCGGCGATGAGTTTGAAATCAAACTTGGCTACAAGCACATCCACCTCAAACAAACGGAATCAGAAGAACCGGTAGAAGCTTAAATAGGTTACGGAGTAGGGATAAGGACAAAAAAAATCGGCAGTCAAAAGGGCTAGTTTTGACAAGACCGACCGAAAAGACAATATAGATTCTTACCCCTAATTCTAACCCCTGACCGCCTCTTTTATCAACTTGAGGGGTTTTCCTTAAGCACTTTTTCTTCTTTTTCGCAACCCCCTAGGGATGGATTTTTGTTGGAGCTAGGCTTTACCAGAGCAAAGTTCCACAGTTATCCTATGCCTAGGGGGTTTGTTTTATGGGTGTTAGGGGTAGGGGGTAGGGAAATGGGGAAATGGGGGGATAGGGAAATTTCAACTAATACCCCAAAACCCCAAAACCCCAAAACCCCAAAACCCCAAAACCCCACACCCCCACTTCCATAGCACCTAATTGACAATGGACATGGCTGCCTTAATAAAAATTATTATTTTCCTGTTAGTCTGGTTAATTCTCTGGCTGCCGATTGCCATTGGTTTAGGGAGTCGTTTGGGATGGCAACCGCTGCAAGGGACAAAACCTGACCAGAAATTGCCCCTAGTGGCCTCTCTTTACGCCTTGGCTCCCTTAGTTATCTGGGGATTATTGAAGATAGAGGGGAGCAGCCTCCATAATTACGGATTAATTTGGTCATTTTCCCTATTTATCTCCCTAACTAAAGGATTAATCCTGGCAGTGGTGGGATTAGGGATAATTTTTTTCCTAGAGGGGATTTTGGCCTGGGTACATTGGCAGCCCAAAAACCTAACTCGCGCTTTTGCCTTGAGTTTACCCCTGTTGATAGTGGCCCTCTGGGTGGGTATTACCGAGGAATTAATCTTTAGGGGCATCTTTTTGAGTCAATTAAGCCAAGAATACGGTTTTTGGGTGGCGGGAGCCATTTCTAGCCTAATTTTTGCCCTGCTGCATCTGCTTTGGGAACGTCAGCAAACGCTGCCGCAACTACCCGGTTTATTTCTGATGGGGATGGTTCTGGTCTGGGCGCGGGCGATCGATCATGGTAGTTTAGGATTAGCTTGGGGACTTCATAGCGGTTGGGTGTGGGGATTAGCTTTGCTGGACAGTGCCGAATTGATGTCTTACAGCGATTCTGGGTTAGTTTGGGTCAAAGGTATCTATAACCAACCTTTAGCGGGTTTAGCGGGTATTCTTTGCCTCTTGGGGACAGCTTGGGGGTTAAACTTGTTTCAGTAGCCAAAAGCCGGTAAAAGTGCGACCAGAATCATCCGGTTGTATCAGGAGAAAGTGCAAACCTTGGCTTTCCTGTTTGGTTGCTTGATAAACATTGGCTGCCAGGGCCACTTCTTCATCTTCGTAGGTCAGAAAAATCCAACGTTCATTTAGACCCGATTCCAAAACTAAACCGCCCGATCGCCCCCTTTCTGTGGGAATATGATCGATAAATACTGGGTTAATTTCCTCTAACCAACGAGCGATGGCAAGAGATTTTTTACCACCGGTAATAACCACACCGGGGATCATGAGAGTGGAGGCTAAACCCAATTTTAAAGGATAAAAGGCCTCTGGTAGGGAAAGAATCGGTATTCTGCGATCGCCAAAAAAATTAACTAAATCAACGGCGGGAAAACGAGCAAAACGCCACTCTTGACCTAAAAATTGGTCGGGTAGGGGTTGCGGTGGAGGAGAGTCGATATTGATGGGGATTTGCCGTAATTCTAGCTGTTTTTTCAGAGCGTTAACGTGACGGGTTAACTCAATTTTGATCTGTAAATTTTGACCAGCGAGGAGAAATAAATTGGCGCATTGGGGGCGAAAAACTTGGATAATTTCCGGGGGGGAGACTTGACAAGCTTGCTGTAACTGTTGGGTTAACCAGTCGCTATTAGCTTGGGATTGGGGACAGGAATTTTCATAGATAAGATGACCAAGAGAATCGGAAATTAACAATTGCCAGACTGTGCCAAGAGAAGGAGAAGATGAAGATGAAGATTTATAAAAATCCGCTTGCCAAATAGTCATAATTCAGTCAAAAGCCACCAGTAAAAAGTCAAAAAATGGTCAGGAGTAGAGGTCAACTAAAAATTTTACCCTACCAAGACTTTAAAAATCTAGGAGCGAGACAAAAAAAGCTATATACTAGGGAAAGCTATAGCAAAAAATATTGAGACAATGGAAGAAAATTGGCTAGAAATTGGGACAATAGTAGCACCCCAGGGACTGGAGGGAGAATTGCGAGTTTTATCGGTATCAGATTTTCCCGAACGTTTTCAGAAGCGAGGTATTAGGGGAATACAAGGGCCTCAAGGGGGAGAAATCCGAGAAATTACTCTGCTCAGGGGACGTGAGCTACCGGGCAAAAATGTTTATATTATCAAGTTAGAGGGGGTTGAAAATCGGGAACAGGCCGAAGCTTTGCGCGGATATAAATTATGGGCGAATAAACTGGAAAAACCTCGCCTAAAAGCGGATGAATATCATGTTAGTGAGCTAGTGAACTTGGAGGTTTATCATCACCTGACAGGAGAAAAAATCGGGGTTGTAGTAGATATTTTGTGGGCGGGTAATGACATTTTAGCAGTGCAACTAGAAGCAAATCTAGCCTCCGTCAAGAAAAAAAGTCCATCCTCCGACTCAGAGGCCACGGCCCTGGTCCCCTTTGTCAAAGAAATTGTTCCACTGGTGGATCTGAAAGCGGGACGCATCGAGATTTCGCCACCACCGGGGTTATTAGAGATCAATTTATCTAGAATGTCGGGGTGAAGACCCTCGCTGGCCGAACGAGCCTGGTCGTCTATTGCTCGTTTCTATGACAATTGTAAGAAAAAGGTTAAAGGTCAAAAAGGTTATCCCAAGTTTCAGAAAAATAATCGTTCTGTGGAATATAAAAACTCTGGAGGTCAACTATCGGAGGATAGAAAGAAAATAACTTTCACAGATAAGAAAAATATTGGCACGGTTAAACTGAAAGGAACTAGAGACTTAAACTTTGGCGTTGTCAAATTGAAAGATGCTCCGAATCAGCACCGGAACTGAAATTACATTGATAGCAAGGATTGCATGGCATCTTGACAATTAGTGTTTAATGAACGAATAGTGCCGATAGTTGGGCTTAAGTGGGGAACAAGAGTCGCTCGATTTAGCAGTGGAATTAGCCCTACAATCGGCGTTGTCAAATTGAAAGATGCTCCGAATCAGCACCGGAGCATTGCATCTTTCCTCTTCTGATCTGA
>NZ_JAPZSR010000299.1:0-10976 GCF_027531875.1 Microcystis sp. LE19-84.1B
ACTGTACGAATAGCTTCATCAATGGCAGAACACTGACTTGGTTTGACCACGGCTTTCATTTCTAAGACAATCATTGTTTATCGACCTCAAACAACTTATTTTAAGTTAACCTGTAGAGCATCGGATTGTCAAGATTTTAGTGAACATCGAAGCTCTTACATTGAAGCCCCTCGAAATGTCGTGCTTCGCTGTTTTATACTGGTCGGGGTTTCATCCCGTCGCGCTAAGCGCGAGGGTCTTCACCCCGACATTCAAGATAAACTAAACTTATACCAATATGGGTGGCGAATTATTTTATCTAGGGTTGGCTGAATAAATCTAAAAACCTTGTTGGGTAAGACTTTTAGACTTTTTGTCAATCAAAAAGTACCAGATATGGGAGTGGTCGGGGGGAAAATTCCGGGACTTTTTCCCTGAAAATTAGGTAATTGACCCCCTCAAAATCGGTAAAACCCCACACCCCACACCCTGTCCCCACGAAAAACTTTTTCAGCAGACCCTATCTAAAAACACTGTCAATAGAAAAGGAGGGAAACGTCAGTTAATTAGACCGATTATTGCAGACATTTTGGCAAATTTTCCTTTTTAGGATGGTTTTCCTGAATTGAGATTCTCCCCCCCTACTAAAGCAAGGGGGAAAAAAAATCAATTGGCACGCTGTTCAACCAACAGTTGGTAAGCATGATTAAAATCAGCCGTTGTAATGCGAATCTCAGCCGGGTCAGTCATTCCCTGATGGCGATAACGACGAATTGCCATCAGTGCCGCTTGGTTACATAATAACGCTAAATCTGCGCCATTCCAGCCTTCGGTTGCCTCGGCCCAATAGCCTAAATCCACATCCTCTAAAGGACGTTCATCATTATGAACCCCGAGAATTGCTAAACGACTAGAGGCATTCGGTAAATCAACTTTTAACTGTAAATCCAAACGTCCCGCTCGCAATAAGGCCGGATCTAACGCATCTGGGCGATTAGTGGCTCCAATCACTAAAATCGTTGCCGCCGTTTGCAACCCATCTAACTCCGTGAGGATTTGTCCCACAACCCGGTCACTCACTCCCGAATCCCCACTATAACGACCTCTTGCCGGTGCTAAAGTATCAATTTCATCAATAAAAACCACACAAGGGGCTGCCTGACGAGCTTTGGCAAACAACTCACGCACCGCTTGTTCGCTCGCCCCTACCCATTTACTCAAAAGCTCAGGTCCATTAATACTGATAAAATTAGCTCGCGCCTGAGATGCAACCGCTTTGGCCAATAAGGTTTTTCCCGTTCCGGGGGGACCCCAAAGTAAAATCCCTTTGGGAGCTTGGGCTTTGGTTTGCGTATATAATTGCGGATGGAGTAATGCCCCTTCCACGGACTCCTGTAGGGTTTGTTTAATCTGTTCAAGTCCGCCAATATTGTCCCAGTCCACATGGGGAGATTCCACTTCCACAGACCGCAATACCGCCGGTTTAACTTCTTTAAGGGCTTGCAAAAAGTCGGCTTGCACCACCGTCATTGTTTCTGGAATTTGCGAGTCAATCGTAGGAACCTGGCGTCGCAAAGCACTATAGGCCGCTTTCTGGCAAACGGCTTTTAAATCTGACCCGACAAATCCCACCGCATTATCGGCAATCAGATCTAAGGAAACTGATTCATCTAGGGGCATGGAACGGGTGAGAATCTGGAGTATCTCTAAACGGCCCTTGCGGTCAGGCACCCGAAAGAGGACTTCTCGGTCAAACCGTCCAGGGCGACGGAGGGCAGGGTCAAGATGGTCGGGACGGTTTGTCGCCGCTAGAACAATCACCCCTTGGCTTTGGGCAAAACCATCCATTAAACCCAGCAATTGGGCTACCAGTCTTTTTTCGACTTCCCCTTCAACTTTACTGCGATCGGGTGCCATGCTATCAATTTCGTCAATAAAAACGATACAAGGCGCATTCTTACCGGCTTTCTCAAAAATTCCCCGCAGTTTTTGCTCGGCTTCCCCATAATATTTGCTGATCACCTCTGGTCCGACTAAGGCAATATAGTTAACACCGAGTTCTTCGGCCAAAGCACGGGCGGTCAGGGTTTTACCAGTTCCGGGCGGTCCGACTAAGAGAACGCCGCGAGTGGGTTCAAGTCCTAACTTGGCCAACAAGTCAGGGCGTTTCAGAGGAATGGCAATTAGTTCTTTGAGTTCTTTAATCACTTCCGTCAAGCCACCAACATCTTTCAGGGAAGCCGTGGTCGGTCCTTCGGGCGGTGTCACAGTGTCTTTAACCTCTGAATCAGTGGAGGATGAGCGATGGCGATTGACCTCAAAATCATCCCCGCCAGAATTGCTCGAACGAGAAACCCCCCCTGAACGGGGAATACCGCCAGAACGGGGAATATTACTCAAGGGACGAGAATTAAATTGCATTTCGGTTTTAATTTCCCCTTTTTCCAGTTTCTCTTCCAAGATTTTAGCCAGTTCGACTAATTGCTCAAATCCTTTGAATAATTCTGCCATAAAATTTCTCCTGAGTCAAGTGAAAGATGGGTACTGGGTAATAGATGGGGTTAAGAAGTCCGACTTGATCAGACTAATTACCTTTAAAATAACAGATCTGCTGCGCCTTTTACCCGGGCTAGAGGTTCTACTGACCGGGGTAAACTGGGTAAGCGGAGCAAAGTTTGATCTGGGAATAAATCCCGATCAATTTCCTCATTAGCATGATAACGATTCTGCACGACATAACGTTGATAGATTCCCATTTTTTTCAAAGATGCTGTCAACCGCAGTTGTTCGGCAACGATCGCATCTTGGGCTTGTAAAATTCCAATAAATTCTGTATGTTGGGGGTCTTTTAGTTTTTTCTGGGCAGACATCACTTGTTGTCTTAAGGTTCGCAATCGTCCCATTAAATCTACACGCCCTAAGACATTTTGATACTTCATCCAAAGCTTAAAAATCCAACTTAACCAATCTCCTAAAGCCGTTGGCATTTCCAAAAATCGCAGGAGATGACCGGTAGGAGCCGTATCTAAAATAATCAAATCTTGTTGTTTCTGGTCTAATAAATCCATCACTGTTACTAGGGATAACATTTCATCAATTCCTGGCAGAGATTGAGCTACAATTTGTCGCCAAGCTTCTGGAGTATAAGCTAGTTTGATGTTTCCTTCTTCGTTACCTTCACCACTAATCATTTCTGCCAGTTCCCATAAATAATCATCCCGAAATTTTTCTAAAATGATATCAGCATCAACTTCTTGACCACTTAAATTATCAGTTAATTGTGTGGATTGATGTCCTAACTTTGTCCCAAAGGCATCTCCCAAAGAATGCGCTGGATCAATAGAAATAATTCTAATTTTTTGATCGGGATGACGATTAGCTAACGCCCAACCAATGGCCGCGGCAACGGTTGTTTTTCCCACCCCCCCCTTGCCACCAATGATAATGAGTTGGCGTTTGTCGTCAATAAAATCACTAAAACTCGGCAGAATTTTTTGCGGCCATTGAATAGGAGGTGGGGGAGTAAATTCTACTTTTTCGATGATTTTAATTTGACTCATGATCTGATCTAATGCTTCACCTCCTAGGGGTTCTTTTGATTGTTGGGGCAGGGTGAAAATTGTCTCTTGACCCGGAATTTTTAGGAATTTATCCAGGAGTTGCTGTTGCTCACTATAGCGATCTAAATTTTGATTAGGATCCGTTAGAATTCGATTAATAAATAAGCTGCCGCAGGGAATATTTAAGTGATGCAAACTATTGAGTAATCGTTCGGTTTCTAATAAACTCATCGGTTCGGCAATTGCCACAATTAAACAAAGGGTAAAATCCCGATCTTGTAGGATTCGTTTGCCTTCGGTTAATTCTGCTTGTGTTTTGACTAAAAAGTCATCGACATCATCGGCATTGTAGGTTTTTGAAAAAGTTTGCGAAATAACACGATGTTTTTCTTGAAACAACTCTAAAGAATTGAGAATAATCTCTAAAAAGTCTTTAATTCCCAATAAATTCAAGGTATGACCAGAGGGAGCCATATCAACAACAATTCGATCTACAACATTGTCAATAAGTAATCGTTGAATTTCTAATAGACCCATAATTTCATCTAAACCTGGCCAGTCTAAATCCCAAACAGGAGTTAAATCTTCTCCTTCAACAAAACTGCCCCGTTCTACTAAAAGTTCTAAAAAATTTCCGTATTTTGCTTTAAATTCTAAGAGCAATTTTTCCGCATCTAATGCCCTAACTTTTAAGTTGGGTAAGTCTTTTACTGGTGATGCTTCATCGCTAACTTCTGTTTGCAATACATCCCCTAAAGAGTGAGCAGGATCGGTTGAGATTAATAGGATTTGTTCCTCGGGAAATAATTTAGCCCAACGGCGAGCAAATCCACAGGAAAGGGTAGTTTTTCCCACTCCTCCTTTGCCACTAAACATAACTAAATGTCGAGTGTCATAACGACTTAGAGAGTTATTTACCAAGTTAAAGTTAGTCATAGAGAAATCAAGTTAAGTAAAGTGATAGGGGGGAGAAACTTGTCCTAATTGTAATTCCCAACGGGGGCAGGCTTTCTGCCAATGCAAAACTTGCTCGATTAGTAAAGGTTGTTCTTGAAAATCAACTAAAAGATAAATTCGTGATTCTGTCCCTGGAGCAGTAATAATCTTCGTTGATGGATAGTTTTGGGTGATTAAATTCACGAGATTTTGCCATTCTGAACCTTGCAAAGTATAAAAATCTTGTTGGGCTTCATAAAGCTGTTTTTTGGCTAAAAAATATTGTCTGCCCTTGCTTTCAGAAGAGAGTACAGGCTCCTCTGGCTTACGGGGAATACATTTTAAAAGATATTCTCCTTTTCCCTCAAGTTCTTCAATTTTTTCTTGATATTCTTGGCCATGAGAACAAAGATGAGTCAGTAAATTTTCTGACTCTAAAAAAGATGTGCCAAAACGTAGGGGTAAAATAGTGGTTTGTTGAAATAATTCACAGATGACTCGATCATGACATAAAACCGATTGAATCAAGCGCTCATCATCATTTTGTAAAGTGTCTAAACAAACTTCGGGTTCGACTACGGCCGAGATATCTCCACCAGTTATCAGTAACAATGGGTTAGCCATTCCAACGGGTAATTTTAGGCTTTCTCTGGGGGTTTTCAAAAAAGCGTAAGTATATAGATTGTACAATTTCATAGGGTTTACCAAAAGAAAATTGACGATTTTTTACAAGTTTTTATATTGGGGCGTTGATATGCTAGAATATTCTAAGTTATTCAGGGATTGTTATGACAACCACTCGTTCACCCAGACCAATTAGATCTAAAATTAGCACTATGCCTCGGAAACAATCTGAAGCAGATCAGCAACTTGAGCTTTATAAGTTAATTACTGAAAAACAACGTATCCAAGAAAAATTAGAAATGATGGAGCGGCAGATTCAGCAATTAAAAAATCGTCTCACGTTTGTGACAGAGCAAATTGAGACTACAGAACAAAGTATTCAAAATTTGCGTACAGCCAACCCTCCTAGTTTAAGTTTAGCTAAAAAACCTGATTCCCCCAAAACTGTTGCTCACTCCTCTAATAATTCTAGTAATTTCCAAGCTTTTTACCTAGAATATTAAGGCTTAATCAAGGGCTAGTTCTGACCAAGCTTCAACGAGTTCTTGAGCTTGTCAAAGCCGCCCTTACTAAGTGCCGCTACAATTTGTGATTTTGTCCATGGACTATAGGGTGGGAAAGATTGACAGTTTAGAGAGAAGATTCAGATTGGTTTTCTGCCTCCTCTTCTTCTAAGGCTTGAATTTTTAATAAAAGTTCTTCTTCCTGAATTTCAAACTCCTCCTCAGAAATGTTGCCCATATCGTAAGATAGTTGTAAGGATAATAGCAATTTGTGCAAATTCTCCGCCTCATCATATTCTATATCTGCACGCTCTTGAATCTTCTCCCCAATCCAGATTAGACCCCCAATAGGACCGGTAACAGGAAGAAGTAAAAGATCGAGAAACATAACTAATACTCTCCTTAGATAAGTTGGGCAAAGGTATAGGGGGCAGTTAAATTGTTATAGCGAATTCTTAGGCGATCACCAAACTGCTGATCGATCGCTTCAACGTTTTGGCTAAATTCTGGCTCTTGCTCCCAGGGAATTAAATAAGCTGCATTGTAAATCATGTCATCCGTCATCGGATCGCTTTCAATCACCTCTTGGGCTCGATAATTTAATTGGTCTCTAAAGACTTGAATAATGTCTTGTTTCCGTTGCAATACAGTGGCTTCAATGAGTTGACCTATATGGATAATTTCTTCCATATTTAAGTTTTTCCCCATCATCGCATCCCGTTCTTGCTTTAACTTCGGATTAGACTCCAAAGCCGCTTGTAATTCCCACTTATTATCCCAAAAAATCTTAATGCTAACCTCTCGTTGTCCTGACAGTTTAGCAAATAATTCTTTCAGTTGGGTTTTATAGGGAGTAATTAGTTGTTCGGTGACAGATTCCCAAGTTTTGATAACTAAGCCAAACCGCAGGGGCAACAACGTTGTAAACCCTGCTTCCATGACAGTTTCTAATACTTTTTCATGGCAAATTAAATAGCGACGGGATGCCAAATACTTCTCTTTATGAGCAGCGGAGTAGAGAAAACTAAAACCATCAATCATCTCACTGTGAACTGGCTCATTATCAATCCCTTGCAAAACGAGTCCGTCAGGAATTGGTTCGGGAAATATTCCATACAAATAAAGACCCACTGTCATCAGTATTCTCCCAAATTAAACCGGCTGAGAAGTTAAAACCAAACGAAGCTTTAGATGAATTAAATCTAGTTGAGCTAAACCCAGATCAACATTTCCTTCCACAACAACTCCTGTATTGAGGAGTCTATCCACTAATTCTAACACAGAGGGCTTAATACCCTCCTTTCCAGGATAATAACTCCCCGCTTCCGGTAAAAGAGTGCCAAACTCTCCTAGGTGGACATTTAACTCTTCTGGCTCAACCTCAAAAATTTCACACAAATGGAGAACTTGTTCTTGCAATTTTTGGATACTTTCTGCAGCTCTATCTAAATCAGACTCACTGAGAACCCCTTTTTCCATTCGGCGAATGATTTGGGCTTCGAGCAATTGGCGTACCAGTTCCACGACAGTTAACAGTAAAGGGGCTAAACCAGCTTGGCTATTACTTTCTGGACGGGTCAGCAAGGCTTGATTATCAGAATCGTAAGGTGTGCAAGCAAGGGTCATGGTTGGAATTGGTAAATGAGCAGTTTTTGACGGTGAGTCTCTAGTGGGGAGCTTGGCCAAGAAATTTTATCTGAGGGAAAAAATGATGTACAATGTCAATTTTTCGCTGCCTTGGTAAGATTCAAGTGAGGAACTTCTCCGACAGGAGGAATGTGCTTGATCCTTTGGACTGGTATCATGGCTCTCCATCGCCCCTAATTGGGGTATTTTAAGGCTTGAAGTTCAGCTTCTAGGGTTTGAAGTCGGCATGAAAGTTCCAGGTTTTCTGCTAATAAAGCTGGGGATTGGCTATAGAGATGGGAGTCGTCTTCCCACCCATTAATTACCATCTCCCTTGCTCTATCAACAGAGGCAATCGTTAACTGGTGTAAACTTCTTTACCGTTTGAGGATTCAATTGAGGAATTTCAATGTATATAAAGAATGTGACTGATCGTTGGGACTGCTATCACGGCTCTCGATTGCACTCAATTTGGCTAAGGATTTTAAGGCTTGAAGTCGCCGTGAAAGTTCCAGGTTTTCTGCGAATAAAGCTTGTCCTTGGCTAGGGAGGTAGGGATAACCTTGCAAGCCGCTAATCGCCGTTTCTCTGGCTTTATCAAGGGGGGCAATCGTCTCGTGTAAACTTCCTAACCTTTGAGGATTCAAGTGAGGAATTTCACGCATTCGAGGGATGTGCTTCATCGTTCGGACTGGTATCATGGCTCTCTATTGCACTCAATTGGGTTAAGGATTTTAAGGTTTCAAGCTCAGTTTCTAGGGTTTGGAGTCGGAGTGAAAGTTCCCGATTTTCTGCTAGTAAAGCTTGGGATTGGCTATGGAGGTAGGGGTCTCCTTCCCACCAGTTGATTCCCATTTCCCTGGCTTTATCAACAGAGGCAATTAACAAACGAATGCGGATATTGATAAGTTCAGTGGAGGCAATAGAAACGGAAATATCGCCGGCAATCACAATTCCTTTATCTAAAACTCGTTCGAGTATATCCGCTAAACTCGAACCTTGAGTTGCTGTTTTTAGGGAGTTGTTTGACTGGTTTTTGAGCGAGCCAGCAAAAGTGGAAGAAGTCACGGTTGGTTTCACTCAATAAGAGTATAAAATTAGTCTTTTCGCTGGGGCAAGTTGCCTCGCAGTAAAGATTGAATGGCTTTTAACGATTGATTTCCTGTCGAAGGCTCAGAAGTTGACGCTTGGGCATCGGAAGGCTCCGTCTCCTCTACAAAGGATAAGGATTCTAACGGATTGTCCTCGAGGATTTCCCATAAAATCGCTCTTGACTTATCAACAGATAAATTGGTGCGGGACAAAAGAACATCGGCGCAGATATCACGGAAGTCCGAGTCAGAGGAGTTGGCCGCAATATCGTGAGAGGCGCAGACTTTAGCAATCATTAAACAAGAGCGCAAACCCGACGTTTTTTCAGTCCCAGTTTTCACCCGGAAGGTTTTGACGAGGTTGACAATAAATAAAGCATCTTCTCGACCAATCCCCGTTTTTTGGGCAAGAATTTCAGTCTGAGTCAGTTGGTCCGGTTCAGGCATATTAATAGTTACCAACCGATCCATTAAAGCATCTTGGGTGGCATGAACCCCACAGTATTCTTCTGGGTTGGAGGTGAAAATTGCCCGAAACTGAGAATTGACTTGTAGGTAATCGGGTTGATGGCTAGTGGGCGGCAGGGTGAGAATTTTTTCTTCCAAGGCAGAGAGTAAAACGTTGTTGACCTCAGGCCGAGAACGATTGAACTCATCATAAACTAGGGTAAACCCCTCTCGACAGGCCATTGTTAACCGAGAATCTACCCAATTGTGTTTTAGCTCGTCTTCAACTTTGAGAACGCTGTGGATATAGTTATCCGTCAGTTTCTTGTGGGTATAACCAGACTGGCTACCAATTAAATCGGAACTGGTAAAGTCATCATCGCCAAAGATCAGCATCACAGGTCTGGCTAAACAAT
Source organism: Microcystis sp. LE19-84.1B (assembly GCF_027531875.1). Taxonomy (NCBI): domain Bacteria; kingdom Bacillati; phylum Cyanobacteriota; class Cyanophyceae; order Chroococcales; family Microcystaceae; genus Microcystis; species Microcystis sp. LE19-84.1B. The sequence goes on from NZ_JAPZSR010000299.1 coordinate 9,183, forward strand.
TGGCTAGGTGCATTGCCAAGGTGGTTTTTCCCGTTCCTGCTGGACCACATAGATGAACGGAAAAACCAGCGTTTAGATAACGTAAGGCGCGAGTGGCAATTTGATCAACCGAAGGCGTAACAACAAATTGACCAGGGCGAAGGCAGAGGACGGCTCTTCTTGTTTGAGTTTCAGTAAATGTCATAGTTGAAATCTAGTAAATACCATTGTTGACATCCTCACCGCCGTAAACGGACGGTGATTCCTCACCACGCCACCTTTTTAGGATGGTCGCGTCAATGGGGTTGACGCTTCACCAAAAGCGGACGGGTATTCTTGAGCTAACAATTGCCCGTTCAGGTTTCCCTTCATAACCGAGTAGGCAAGGACGCTTGTGTTGCCCGAATTTGACGGCAGGGTTAATCGTCTTTGGCTTTTAAAGCCCACCTCTATAATATCCCAAAAGAGTAGGAACTGTCATCAATTAGCTCTAGAACTTTGATTCTGAAGGTATTTTTAGGATATTCATTAGTCAAGGGGCTAAGGAGCTAAAATTCTTGTCTAGACCACTTTTCCAGACTTGAACAATGACAAGCCCAGATGCAGTCCTTTTCCCTTACCTCCTTTGTCAACAAAAGACTACTAATGACAACATTAACTATAAAGTAAGTGAAGTTTTATAACACTTCTTAATCTACCAGAACCCTAGAGTCGCCCCTACAGGAACTCACCACCCCTACGTTAAGTCTAGAAACCTAGAAAAGCAGGATCAGCATGGTAGGTTTAAAACCAAAGGCTTATTGTTGTACTTTCAGATAGTCCTCTAGTTTAGTCAGGAAAAGGGACTAGAGGGTTTTTACTCTAGCCCTAGGCTTAAGTGGGTTGGAATTAACCTAGAGATTTATTTGCCAAAAACGTAGATAGACAACTCTTGACGAAATTGACGCAAATCGTCTTTTAGCTGTTTCGCTTCCGCTAAACGTCGTTCTTGGAATTGACTTAAATCATCTTTCACCTGTTTGGCTCGCTCTAGATGAAGTTGACGTAATTCGTCCTCTAGCTGCTTCGCTGCCGCTAAACGTTGTTCTTGGAATTGACTTAAATCATCTCTCAGCTGTTTGGCTCGATCTAGACGCTGTTGACGTAAGTCGTTCTCTAGCCGTTTCGCTTCAGCTAAACGTTGTTCTTGAAATTGACGTAGATCCTGTTTTTGCTTTTCCGCCTGAGCTAAACGCTGTTTTTGGGTAGCTGTTAAAAACGCAAGGCTTTCTTGTTGAACTTTTTGGAAAGATTCGCGCAAAGCAGTTGCCTGTTCTTGCGCTTGTTTTTGTCTTTCAGTTTTGACATCCGACAAAAAAGCTTGGACTTCTTGCGAGAGTTTAGCTACTTCTCCAGCAATCGATAAACGCTCCTGGCGGAACTTTTCGATGAGAGCAGGCATGGGGTTGTCCTCAATTACTAAATACTATGGAGTGGATTAGACCCAATCACCCGTTAAAAGAACCTTCACGGGGACTGGGGGGAGAGACAGTAGATTCCGACTTTTCTGATCATCCCAAAGTCGAGATAGCGAACTACCCTATCAATTATAACTATTGCGCCCCAAGAGAGGGGTAACTAAACTCAATAGGGATTAAAGAAAAGCCGAGAATCTAGAAAACCTGGTAAGGTTTTAACTGAGCAGATGGGAGAATCTGGGAGCAATCCTTAAGCAGGAACCGCCGCAGATTGGGTCAGACCAACTGCTTCAGCATATTTGAGGTAGGTTTCAACCGAAGCGATGACTACACGAGCTTCAATCGCTAATAATTCGAT
>NZ_JAPZSR010000146.1:0-16438 GCF_027531875.1 Microcystis sp. LE19-84.1B
AATTACTGGTGCAAGTTGGGAATCTGGTAATGTACCGCAAGTCCTTCGTCATCGCTGTGCTTATCTAAATGGTTGCCTTTTTTAACTTTTTTATTGATCTCATTAAGCATTTCTACTTATTGCAAAGGTGAGATGCTCCCGGTTGGGTTGACCCAAGGAAACCCAACCAAGAGTAACCTTTGGGGTGGTTGGGTTGCGCTTTTTCAAGCGAATTGAGCTATTTTCGCCCCACTATTGTTTCGCTCAACCCAACCTGCGAGGCGATGCGCTCTGCTACGCAGTGCCTTTGGCATCGCACTAACCAATAACCTCAATGGTCGGGTGCATTGGGGTTGTTAGGTTCGCAATCGCCATGACTTTGGATCACGCCGACCATGAAAAATCGCGGTCACAACGACCCGACTTGAAATCACTCGATAGTAGACAGCATATGGAAATCGTTTGATGACTGCTCGTCGAATGTCCAGGTAAACGATTGCATAAGACTCTGGCATCATGCCGATCTGATTGAGTAAGTCATCTACACAATCAATAAATTCATCACCCAAACCAGCTTGTTGACTCTCATACCAATCATAGGCATCGCTGAGGTCGTCACGGACTTCTGGACGAAATACCAGTACATACTTCATGCTTGCTTTCTGACTGATGCTTTCATCTCTTCCCAGGTGAGGACGTTATCGGGATCATTATTATGACCCTCAATGCGCTGATCGAGTTCGTGTTTTTGCGCCTCGGTTAAATCAGGATACACCTGTTTCACTGCAATACTGTCCCAAATCGCTTGAACCAGAAGGATTCTATCCTCAACACTTAAAGTTGTAATTTCATTTAGTGTAGCCGCGATATCCATACAGAAACCTCAGGGTGAGACATTCGATAGAACTTCCTCAAATATAGCGAACAGGGTTTTGTCCGTCAAACGACACATTGCAATTAACGATGTGCCCGTCTAGAAATTTGATCACTAGCCTGCCATCATCTCTTCTGTAGCTGGCATTTCGGTCAAAGATAGCCTCAATCATTTGCATCCCGTCAAAATTCACGACTTGGACATGGGTGATTTTCTCAACTTTCTCTTCCGCGATAACCCAAGCTCCCGATTCGGATTGAGCGAGTAGTTCTAACAAGTTGTCATGGGTTCGGACTTGAAGCGTTAGTTTAGGCATACATAGTGATGACTCAAATACTAAGCGACCTGACTATATATTATAGGTCAACTTTCGGCATAACAGTCTCCAGAGTAACGCTATAGGTCAACTTTCTGTATATCACTCCGTCCCACAACAACATATATACTAATTTGTCAATAGGTAGTAATATTTAATCTGCTTATACTTCGAGTTTTGGTCTGAAAATGGGCGATCAATCCCACATTCCGCACCCTCAACTGTCACATAATACTAAATCCGTTGAGTAACGCACAGGAAACGGGTGTCTCGGAGAAACCCGTTTTCTGCTCATGCACTCATGCAAAAAGGGAGAATAAATAATCAGTCTTTAATAACCGGATTTAGGATTATTTAACTTTTAATCAAGGCTATCAGTGGGCCACCAATCTTCGATCACCTGCGCGATAGTATAGGGGCAAAACTCGGGAAAAATGCTAAGGACTAAACCTGTTTGTCTGGCGGCCTCTCGACGCGCTCTGATATATTCCTTATCCAAAATTTGCGCGGGATAACTGCGTAAACTGGGACTATCCTCTAACTTACGACCAATTTGCGATCGCCCATCATTGATGGAATCCAGCCAACTATCGGAGCGCCGTTGGGGTTGATATTGCCACTTGAGGAGATGAAGCAAAATTCGCTCCATTTGAGAACCAATCGCACTGCGTTCACTTTTCCCCAAATCCTCAATTTCCTCGATTAAATGCTCCCAGTCAATGGCATCCCAGCGTTGTTCCCGCAAAAGTTGAGCCGTATCCTGGGCCCAAAGAATTAAATCGCAATCGTAGGTGGTTGGCATAACCTGTTCCCTGTTTTTCAAGCTTTTCTGGTGGGATTGTGGGGTTAATTCTGTTAAGTTAACGATCCAGCGTTTTCTTAATGATAACTGATTATCGTTCGCTTACAGCCCCTTCCGCAGTTCTAGAGTTTCCCAAAACCAGAGACCTTGCACCTCACCATTAACAAAAATATAGGGATACAACATATAGTGCGCCTAATTGATTTGTGAACAGGTAGGCTCTAGACGACCTACGCCAAAGCGGTGAACGCCTTTATGTCCAATTCGGACACGCCAGATTTGAGCATCAGGGTTTCGTTCAAGCAATCGATTAGAAGCAGTTATTGTGTCATTGGCAAGCTCAAAAGCACCTGTTTCGATATCTATGGCTACAATCTTCCCATGATTGCCTTCCTCGACTTGGGGGCGCACCTGAGATTCATAAATCTCTTTACCACGTCGAGCGAATTCTTCTTTGCTGTAGCGGAGTTGATTAACTGTCATTGTCCTGACCCCGTTGCCACTTTTGCCCCTCCATTTTAACCTAAACATTGGCAATCTTCGCTAACATTCACCAACTGGAACTACAAGAGCGGCATCGCACTTAGACTCACAGTTTCAATCAATGTGCATGGTGCGTTCCCCAAAAATTGATCGCTGAAGCGGTAGAAGTTGCCTTAGGGAACGCACCCTACAAGATTGCGCTCTGCTACGCAGTGCCTTTGGCATCGTACTATATTAATCTGTGAAGTCACACAGCAACAGGCAACTTTGAAAATTCACCAATATTTCAGCTAACGGTGAAGTTAGGTTAAGCGAGTTTGCAAGAAAAGAAGTCGAATTATTGAACCGATTTGATTCATTGAAGTCTACTTATTAAATCACCCCGTCGAAATGTTGCAGATAGCTGCTGCAAGGAAATCTCTTGTTCTCCATAAAGATCCTGAAGTGCCTGTTTAATATCCTGTAATGAAGCATTAAAGTAACTCTCCCCATTTTGATCAATAAGTATTTGGGCTGATTGAAAATTTTGATGACTAATATCTTTCATCTGAACTTTCATATCAGCCAAAAGTTTTTGTCCCATCTGCATTGCAATAAAGCAGGAAGCATAGCGGACAAAATCTGGGTCAGTAAACTCAGGTCTTTTGCGGCGGTTTTCTGCAATTCTGTAAAGCTGAACAGCTATTACGATTTGCGCTCCATTTAATTGGTCAGTAAAGATTGTATCATACAGTTTCCCAAAATGTTCACGAGAGAAAAACTTTGCTTGATGAGGTTTTCTTCGCCAAACGGATAATACTGCCTCAGCAGCTACTCCTGAAGTAATATCAGCAGAGCGAGTAGGAGTATTGGAACGTTTAGTCCTGTAGTTAAATCCTAATTGCTCAATATCCTTTTCCAATATTTTCTGGCGCTCATCATTAGCACGTAAATCTTTGAGATCTACTGGATTTTGGCTATTGGTTGCGTAGGTAATTCTTTGAACTAAACCTTCATTTTCACGAGGCAATTGATAGAGTCTTAAAAGAACAAAAGCTTGGGCATTTTGATGAATTAAATCGGGTTCTCGCAAGGTTTTAAATATGGTCATACAGGTTTGACCACCGTTAATGATTTGTAAATTCTCAACACGCACTTTGTAATCGCCATCTTGCAATGCGTTGTATGAGAAACTATCACAAATCAACGTGACACCGTTATTATAAAAGTAAAAATTGTTTTTTTCATCGCTAGTTAAAGTATGACGGATACCCTCATTTACGCGATTTCCTTGTAAACCCAAGTAGCGACGAATATTGCGCTCTAATAAACGTTCTCCATGTCGCTCTATAAGTGTGGCAATTTCTGTCACCGAAATTCTACCCAACAGTACTCGGCTAAACTCCATATCTTCCACAATAGCTTTGCCACTTAGCTGCAAAGTATCTTTTACGGGTTTAGAAGCTTGCAGAATTTTGACTAAACGCTCGTGATTAACATATTCCCATGTCACCTGATCTCCAAACTCAGCACGATCAATAGCCTCTTGAGCAGATAAATTCCATTTCAGCCCATTGTTGCAAGCTATTGTCCGAACTTGGGGAATATAGCCATCCCGGATTAGGCTACGAGCTTCTTCCACTTTCACAAGCAGTCGTTGATTAATATGTTCTAGTTTGGCTGCTGGATTAAATAAGTAATTAATTGCGTTTATTAAACTTTTTATACCTTCTTCAGGAAAGTTAGAGTTTCCTTCTAGGTTGTTCTTATATTTTGCCTGAAATAAACTAACTGTAAATTCACCGTCATATTCTTCTGAGATATGTATAGCATCTACTCCAAAGTCACCACCTCCTTCTGTTAAGCAATCAAAAACATCATCTCCATCTAAATCTAAAATGGTTTTAACGCACAGATATACAAAAGCCAAAGACTTAAGCCGGCCTTCATCTGTGATTCGTAGTTCTTCAGAAGCTTTTTGACGAATGTCTTTGCTAACTGATACTAAGCGTTGGTCGATGATGGATATATTAATATTCATGTACTTATTTAACGAACATATTTAAATAGCTTATTTTATTGTGCCTAACTACATATTATAGGTCAACTTTCTGCATAACAATCTCCAGAGCAACGATATGGGTCAACTTTCTGTATATCACCCCGACATACAACATATATACTCATTTGTCAATAGGTAGTAATATTTAATCTGCTTATACTTCGAGTTTTGGTCGGAAAATGGGCGATCGATAGTCAAGCGATCGAGGGATGGGGACGACCACGAGCCTAGGGGATTATGCAAGGGTGAACCACTTATCGGCAGGTTTCCAGGCCGCTCCCCAATAACTGATCACTGAAAGAGGGCTAAACTAAAAAGGCGTGCTAAAATCAGCATATCTAGGGTCGCTTGTGTAGGTGATGGATAGGCTATGTTTGAAAGATTTACGGAAAAAGCCATTAAAGTAATCATGCTCGCCCAAGAAGAAGCCCGCCGCCTTGGCCATAACTTCGTGGGAACAGAGCAGATTTTACTAGGACTAATTGGAGAGGGAACGGGAGTTGCCGCCAAAGTCCTCAAGTCCATGGGTGTCAATCTCAAAGATGCGCGCGTGGAGGTGGAGAAAATCATCGGTCGCGGTTCCGGATTCGTAGCCGTGGAAATTCCCTTCACCCCCAGAGCCAAACGAGTTTTAGAACTCTCCCTCGAAGAAGCCCGTCAACTGGGCCATAACTATATTGGCACAGAACACCTCCTTTTAGGACTAATTCGCGAAGGGGAAGGTGTGGCCGCTAGGGTTCTGGAAAATCTCGGCGTGGATCTCTCGAAAGTTCGCACCCAAGTAATCAGAATGTTAGGGGAAACCGCCGAAGTGGCCGCCGGTTCATCTTCCCAAGGTCGCACTAAAACCCCGACTCTTGATGAATTTGGTTCCAATCTCACCCAAATGGCTGGCGAGGGTAAACTTGATCCCGTGGTCGGCCGACAAAAGGAAATCGAGCGCGTTATCCAAATTCTCGGTCGTCGTACCAAAAATAACCCAGTCCTAATCGGGGAACCGGGGGTAGGTAAAACAGCGATCGCAGAAGGATTGGCCCAACGCATCGCTAACAAGGATATTCCCGACATTCTCGAAGAAAAACGGGTTGTCACCCTCGATATCGGCTTGTTAGTGGCAGGAACCAAATATCGCGGCGAATTTGAGGAACGCCTCAAAAAAATCATGGACGAAATTCGCCAAGCGGGTAACGTCATCCTTGTGATCGATGAAGTTCACACTCTCATCGGTGCCGGGGCAGCCGAAGGAGCGATCGATGCGGCCAATATTCTTAAACCAGCTTTGGCCCGGGGAGAACTACAATGTATCGGGGCGACGACCTTGGATGAGTATCGCAAACATATCGAACGGGATGCGGCTCTAGAAAGACGTTTTCAACCGGTTATGGTCGGTGAACCCTCCGTAGAAGAAACGATCGAAATTCTCTACGGTCTCCGGGAACGCTACGAACAGCACCATAAATTAAAAATCCTAGACGAAGCGCTAGAAGCAGCGGCGAAATTGTCCGATCGCTACATTAGCGATCGCTTCTTACCGGACAAGGCGATCGATTTAATCGATGAAGCTGGTTCGAGAGTGCGCTTGATTAATTCCCAATTGCCACCGGCAGCCAAGGAATTAGACAAGGAACTGCGGCAAATTCTCAAACAAAAAGATGATGCGGTGCGCGGTCAAGACTTCGAGAAAGCGGGAGAATTGCGCGATCGGGAAATGGAAATCAAAACCCAGATCCGGAATCTCGCTTCCACCAAAAAAGGCGAAGATGGCAACGACGAACCCTTTGTGGATGCGGAGGAAATCGCTCACATCGTCGCTTCTTGGACTGGGGTTCCCGTCAATAAACTGACCGAAACCGAATCCGAGAAACTGCTGCACATGGAAGATACCCTACATCAGCGTCTCATCGGTCAAGAGGACGCAGTTAAAGCGGTGTCTCGTGCCATTCGTCGCGCTCGCGTCGGTCTAAAAAATCCTAACCGTCCCATTGCTTCCTTTATCTTCTCCGGTCCGACGGGGGTAGGTAAAACCGAGTTAACTAAGGCTCTGGCCGCTTATTTCTTCGGTTCGGAAGATGCGATGATCCGTCTCGATATGTCGGAATACATGGAACGGCACACGGTTTCTAAGTTAATCGGTTCGCCTCCTGGTTACGTTGGTTACAACGAAGGGGGACAATTAACGGAAGCGGTGCGTCGTCGTCCCTACACGGTGGTGCTATTCGACGAAATCGAAAAAGCTCACCCCGATGTCTTCAATATGCTTCTGCAAATCCTTGAAGATGGACGTTTGACCGATGCTAAAGGTCGCACGGTGGACTTTAAAAATACCCTGTTGATCATGACCTCGAACATCGGTTCTAAAGTCATCGAGAAGGGTGGCGGTGGTTTAGGTTTCGAGTTTGCTGATAATCAAGCTGAAGCTCAATATAATCGCATTCGATCGCTGGTTAATGAGGAATTAAAACAATACTTCCGTCCGGAATTCCTCAACCGTCTCGATGAGATTATTGTCTTCCGTCAACTGAATAAGGAAGAGGTCAAGGAAATCGCCGAAATCCTGCTCAAGGATGTGTTTAAACGTCTGACAGAACAAAATATTACTTTATCTGTCACCGATAAGTTTAAAGAACGCTTGATCGAGGAAGGTTATAATCCGGCCTACGGCGCTCGTCCCTTACGTCGTGCGATTATGCGTCTGTTGGAAGATGTTCTGGCTGAGGAAATTCTCTCCGGACGGGTTTCTGATGGGGATACGGCCATGGTCGATATCGATGAGGAAGGTAAGGTGAAAGTAATTTCGGGGGAAAGACGTGAGTTAATCGCTCCCGTGATTGAATAACTTCTCACTGGAATTAGTTAAATAAAAGGTGGGCTTTTTGCTCACCTTTTCTCGTAAAAATAGCAGGAAAAAGTGCGATGAAAGTCTGGGTTGTGGGCTGTGTTTTGTTATTTTTGTTGGTGGAATTTTATCAATGGGCTAAGGGGTTTATTTTGCCTTTACCTATCTATATTTTTGCTGGAGCTTTATTATCGATCGCTTCTAATTATTCTCAAGATATGATCAATTTATTTGCTAGAAATGAACAGGTTTATCAAACTGCTAGTTTAAGTGATATTCCCAATATTTTGACGGCAGAAAACTCGATACCTGTGATAGAAGAAGGAGAAAATAAGCCTGAATAGCTATAATAATCGTCTATTTATGGCTATTTTCCAGTATAAAACCTTAAAATAAACATGAAGCAGAATATAAGTACCTAGGCAAAATTAATTACACATATCTAACCCCGCTCTTGCCTCTTGCCTCTTGCCTCTTGCCTATCTTCACTAGGAAATTAATTTTGCACGACTACTTAATAAGTAGGTAGGTGTTAAAAGTTGTCAGTTCCCCCCTTATCAAGGGGGGCAGGGGGATACCCCCGCCTATCGGCACCCCCCTTATCAAGGGGGGCAGAGGGGATCAGAGGCAAAATCTATCTTCAATTTAATTATAACTACTTACTTATTATCGATATCTAATGAGAATAACCCGCCAAAAAACTCTGCACCCATCCGCAAAAGCAGCAGAAAGAGTGCAAAAACTAAGACAGGAATATTGGGATAAAAGTCTAGATGTAGATAATGAATTTTTGATGGGTCCGATTTCCTCCTAGGCTTTAGGTTTTAAGTAAACTAGAGACTGTTGCCAAATTAAAGTGGGTTTATCGTAGTGATCAACCAGGTATATACAGTTAACATCTTGCCAAAGGATGCGACCAACGAGGAGATCATCGGTGCTTAACTTAATTTCTACTTCCCGTTTCTCTTGAATATAGCTCTGTACTTGTTTAATACTCGGCAGACCAGGATCAAATTGAGACATAATGAGTTTATCGATGAGGTGTTCATCCTCTATTATTCCTGTTGAGTAGCTTTTATTGACCATGAAAATCTCCTTTACCAAATATCAAGGCCTGGGCAATGATTTTATTTTGATAGATAACCGTCACAGTCCCGAACCCCTGATCACACCAGAAATAGCCGTGGCTATGTGCGATCGACATTTTGGTATCGGCGCCGATGGCGTGATTTTTGCGCTTCCTGGCCAAGCAGCAACCGACTACACGATGAGAATTTTTAACTCTGATGGTTCGGAACCGGAAATGTGTGGTAACGGTATTCGCTGTCTAGCCCAATTTATCGCCCGTTTAGAGGCTAACAACGTCATTGGCCGCACCTATCGCATTCATACTCTAGCAGGAACGATTATTCCTCGTTTAGAGGCTAATGAACAGGTAACGGTCGATATGGGACCGCCGCAACTCCTCGGCAGTGAAATCCCCACCACTTTAGTGGAGGGGTCAGAAAAAGTCCTTGCGGTTCCCCTAGAGGTGGAGGGTAAAGATTGGTTAGTTACTTGCGTTAGTATGGGTAATCCCCACTGTGTCACTTTTGTGGATGATCTGGCCTCTATTCCCCTCGAAACTATCGGTCCAAAATTTGAGCATCATCCGGTTTTTCCCCAACGGACTAATGTGGAGTTTGTGGAAGTAATCGCGCCGGATTATATGAAGATGCGTGTCTGGGAAAGAGGAGCGGGAATTACTCTCGCTTGCGGTACCGGTGCTTGTGCTGTGGTGGTGGCGGCCCTGTTGACGGGCAAATGCGATCGCAGTTGTACCGTGGAACTGCCCGGTGGTTGTCTTCAGATTCACTGGTCCCAAACCGATAACCGGGTTTACATGACAGGTCCTGCTAAAGCTGTTTTTGAGGGCATTTACGCCATCTAAACCACCCCGTCTGGACGGGGACTGAACTCCCCGAACAGCGCGACGGGATTGTTAATTCTTAGAGACTGGTAATCCAAGCAATAATTCCTTTACCGGTTAACAATTCAATGGCTAAAAGAGAGACAAAGCCAATCATGGCTAGTCTGCCATTCAGTTTTTCAGCTTTTTTGGTAAAACCGAGACCGCTGGAACTATCAACGTACATTTTCGGTTCAACAGCAAAATTATTCAGTCTTCCTTGTTCTTCGGTGGTGTAGCCGCGGGCAGTCATGGGGAGGCTCCTTTTGTATGCTTATGTTAAGAAGTGTAACACATTGTTAAGTTATGTTGCAAATTTTAACAAAAAATTTCTGGAGACTCAGAAAAACTCGATCGGGTGGTCAGACTAAATCCTGTTTAAAAGGTATAGGAGAGTGGGGTGTGGGGTGTGGGGAGAAGGGAGTACCAGAGCTGCGGAGTGGGGAGCAGGGAGAAACAATTCATAAGTAGGGAGGCACAATTATTTGTAGGATGGGTTAGCGGTAGCGTAACATAATCGGGCGTTGGGTTTCATGCTTCAACCCAACCTACGTTCATCTTATATTTAATTCCACCCACCTACTTAACTTGAGAGTTAATCACACTATTAAAAACGGATTTGGGGTCAGTCAACGGTAAGGTTCTAGGCTGTCAGGGTAGTGCTATAGTTCTACCTTATCTGGGTCTATTGAGGAAATTTTGCTTTTTTCTTGACAAATTACTCGGGTTGTGGTAGTAAAGAAGTGTAAACTTGATCACCCGATCAAGGAAAAGACAAAAACTATCTTAAGGTTTGCTGAACAAATCTAAAAACCTTGTTAGATAAGGCTTTTAGACTTTTTTTCCCTCAAAAAGTGCTGACCATTGGAGTGATCGGGGGTAAAATTCCTGGACTTTTTCCCTGAAAATTAGGTAACTGACTACCTCAAAATCGGTAAAACCCTACACCCCACACCCCACACCCTGCCCCCAGGAAAAACTTTTTGCCGCAAACCCTATCTTACGGTCGCCAGAGGAGTCCCGTTAAACCGTACAGGAGTTAGCGGGGGATAAATTGCCGCCCAAAGCGAACCCGACTCTAGGGAGTCAACTGACCTTGAGTGGAGATGCTCGAAAGGGTAAGTGTGGGGAGAATAAGTAAAAACCACTAGGAAAAACCTGAATAGAATCTTAATATATAGAGTGCCTAGTAGCCATAACGATTGCGCTCACTATCTTTGTAAATTCTATGGCAGAGATTAACCCAGAGATCAACCTCATGCAGATAGCGACTATACTCAACCAATATCGATTTGAAATGAGAGGATATAAAGCGCAAGAATTAATCGAGCGCTGGTTGCCCATCTATTCGCTAAATTGGATTCGCATGGCGATTTTAGAGGCACTCTATCAGGGACGTTACAAAGTCATTTCGGTGGAGGAAATCCTCAAAATTTGGCACCGTCGCGGCCATCCTACCTTTCATTTTACGGGGGAATTCGAGCGCTTGGTTTGTAAAAACTGGCCAGATTCCCAGTTAAATGGCAAAAAAACGGTATTTATCCCTCAACAGGAACAGGTCAAGATACCTTCTCCCAGCCTTGAGCGGCCTTATCCAGAGCCACGAGCGGAAGCCAAGAGTAAAGATTCTTTACTAAACTTAGAAACTTCTCTTTTTGATGATCCTCGCAAAGGGATGAGTGATGTGGAGGAATTATTCTCGCAGTTAACCCCAGAAACGCCCAAATTCCCTGAATTAGAATCAGTGCCTAAATCGCCTAACAGCCATGGAACTAGGGAGAATTTTCCAGCCAATTTTAAACCAGTAATCGATGAGTTTATCCCTTTGTTAGACCCTTCGGAATTATATCCCAAATTAAAAGCTGTGGCTCGCTCGCAGCATAAGTAGGGTTGGCTGAAAAAGTTTTTCCTAGGGGCAGGGTGTGGGGTGTGGGGTGTGGGGTGGTGGGGTACTGACACCAATTAATTCCCCGCCCTCAAGAAAAAAAATCGCCCTGACGATTAGAATAGAGTTAACTTTCCCCCTCCAGGCTCTGCTCAATTAACTAGATTATGACATCCTCCTATTTTGGTCTAGAAACCGAAGAAAATAAACTAATTAACTCTAATAATCTCTCGTTCGCCGCTTCTCTTGGTATTCATGGTCTAATTTTAGCGATTATCTTACCTAATTTCCTCAATAATCCAGCGCAGGAGCCAAAAAAGGATTTACGCAACGTCAATCTGATTGAATTGAACCCTCTAGAGCAGTCACGCCTCCCCAATCTTGACTCCTCCCTGTCCAGCTTACCGGAACTGCCTAATCCCAATTCGTCCTCTTCCTCTTCCTCTTTGCCTCCTCTCCCCCCCATGGATGGTATCCATAACAGCACCTTACCTCCTTTACCCTCGGTTTCTTCCCTTCCCCCTTTACCTTCCTTACCTGCTTTACCTCCCCTCTCCTCCTTACCCTCCGTCAATATCTATTCTCCTCCCGTGCCATCTATCCCCTCCCTGGGTAGATTACCGATTCCTCGCAATTTTCCCACTTCTACCCCCAGTTTACCCGGTCCTTCTTCTGTTCCCACCCTGCCAGAGAATAATAATCTGCCGAGGGAGACTAATAACAACCGGATACCTCCTTACTTTGATCCCTACCAAGATAATCTAACTTTAGATAGATTGCGAAAATCGCCTCTTAGTGCATCGCAACAGGCACAGGAACAATTAAACAATTCCTTGGCCCGCACGCCGGAGCCGAATGGTCAATCGCCCATCGATGAACAGCGTCGTCAACAATTAAGGTGGGAAATGCAGGAACGTTTGCGCTCCCTGGAGGCGGATAAAAGCAATACCAGTAACGAGGAGGCTATGAGAAATCAGGTGGATTGGCTGGCCAGAGTCCAAAAAACCAGTCCTAACGCCTTAAATGAACTAAATCAGCCCAATCAGGGCAGCAGAGGCATAACTACCGTCAATTTGACTGGTAATTATCCCGCTACGGCTTGTTCCCGTCAATTAGCGGGGACGGCGGTTTATGGGGTGACGGTGGATGCTCAAGGCCGCCTCAGCAGTGAACCCCAGTTAATTAAAAGTGCCGGCTTCCCGATTTTCAATCAACAGGGGGCTAGGGAAGTACGCTTAACTCGCTTTAATAATCCCAGTGGTGAGTCGAGAATCTATCAGGTGCGCGTCAGTTTTGCCCCTAACCCGGAAGTGTGCCGAGGTGCGATCGCTAATCCCCCAAAACCGGAGGGTAGTAACCTCAATACCCGTAACTCCCCCCCCGTAACGCCGGCAATTGAAACCCCGCTTCGTCCTAATCAACCGCCGCAACCCGCCGTTAGCCCCCAACCGGATAACGTCAAGCCACCCGCAACCACGGGGCCAAATCCAGCCCAAACCCAGCCAGAACCGCCCAAAGAAGCGATAATCGAAGAAAAAGCCCCAGAAACTCCTCCCCAAACCCCCGCTCTCAATCAGCCGGAGGGTTCCCCCGCTAGTCCCCCCACTAGCCAAAATCCTCAACCTCTGAGCGAGGAAGCTTTGCCCCCCGGTCCGCCGGCGGAAGCTAAAACTGAACCAGAAAGTTAGGCCTTTTCAGTTATCAGTGATCAGTGATCAGTAATCAGTGATCAGTTATCAGTTATCAGATGTGAGTTTTAAGTTCACTAGACCCCCCGCACAAGTAAGTTATCGAGCTGCTATCGGGTCAAAATATCTAAAAGCTAAGATAAATTTGACATAATCTTAGGTTTTATGGGTAGGATAGTTGTTTCTTGTCTTCTATCTCCTGTCTCCTATCTCCTGTCTCCTGTCTCCTGAAAAGGAAAACTTCGTATCTCACCATTAAGATAACTGCTGTAAATGATTTCCACTTCCCAGATACCCGATTCTTTTGTCTCACCTTGCCGTCGCGCCTCGGTTAGTCGTACTACCAAAGAAACCGATGTAGAGGTGACGATCGATCTTGATGGTAGCGGCAATTGTCGCGCCCAGACAGGAATTCCCTTTCTTGATCATATGTTGCAGCAAATCGCCTCCCACGCTGCGATCGATCTCGATGTACGCGCCACTGGAGATTTAGAAATTGATGACCATCACACCAATGAAGACGTGGGAATCACCCTCGGACAAGCTTTACTGCAAGCTTTAGGCGACAAAAAAGGCATCGTCCGTTTCGGGCATTTTGTCGCCCCTCTCGATGAAGCTTTAGTGCAGGTTGCCCTCGATTTTTCCGGTCGTCCCCACCTCAGTTATGGTCTAGAAATTCCCACCCAAAGAGTGGGAACCTACGATACTCAGCTAGTGCGAGAATTTTTTGTTGCTTTGGTCAATCACAGTCAAATGACCCTACATATTCGTCAATTAGACGGGATTAATTCCCATCATATTATTGAGGCTACTTTTAAAGCTTTTGCCCGGGCGATGAGTATGGCCATAGCGATCGATCCCCGTCGTGCCGGTATAATTCCTAGTTCTAAGGGAGTTTTATAGAAGCACTGCTTAACCCGAATTGACGTTAGCTTAGAAGCCCATAATTTGAGCCACTTGGGTTAATTCGGGCGCAATCCCAGATTTTAGTTGATTATTGCTGTGTTTTACCGCCGAATCTGGGTCTTTTAGTCCATTTCCCGTTAAAACACACACTACGGTGGCCCCATCGGGAACCTGTTGATGCACTTTTAATAATCCTGCCACAGAGGCGGCGCTGGCTGGTTCACAGAAAACCCCCTCTTGGCCCCCTAAAATCCGATAGGCTGCCAATATTTCCTCATCGCTGACTGCGTGAAATTGCCCTTGACTAGCGTGACTAGCAGCCCAAGCTTTTTCCCAGTTAGCGGGGTTGCCGATACGGATAGCCGTGGCTAGGGTTTCGGGATGGTCAACCGGTTGTTTGGAGATAAAAGGGGCAGCCCCGGCGGCCTGAAAACCCATCATCTTCGGCAGCTGGTCGCATTTGCCTATCTGGTGGTACTGACAGAATCCCATCCAATAGGCGCTAATATTGCCCGCATTACCCACGGGAATACATAACCAGTCGGGAGCATTACCCAAGACATCGACAATCTCGAAAGCGGCGGTTTTTTGACCCTCTAAACGGTAGGGATTGACGGAATTGACTAAAGTTACGGGATAATTTTCTGATAGTTGGCGGACAATCTTGAGGGCATCATCAAAGTTGCCATTAATAGCGATGACTTCGGCTCCGTACAATAAAGCTTGGGCTAATTTTCCTAAGGCCACATAACCGTCGGGGATAATCACAAAGGCCCGCATCCCGGCCCGTCTTGCATAGGCTGCCGCCGCCGCCGAGGTGTTTCCGGTACTGGCACAAATCACGGCTTTTGCCCCTTCTTCTTTAGCTTTCGAGATGGCCATGGTCATGCCCCGGTCTTTAAAGCTGCCGGTGGGATTTAAACCATCATATTTGACAAAAACCTTGACATCGCGCCCGATTTGTGCTGAGAGATAGGGGGCGGGGATCAGGGGTGTATTGCCTTCTAGGAGGGTAATTACAGGGGTTTTACTGCTTACGGGCAGAAATTGGCGATATTCTTCGATCAAACCGCGCCAGCCGCCGATAGACGAGGATTTAGTGGGTGATTGGGGGTTCGATCGAGAAGTAATTGTCATAGCCTTAAGGATACAGATTTGATTAGATGGCCTAACTTCCTATTCTATCCAATAAGCAGGCCAAAAAATTAATCTCGATCGCCCGATTGGGATTCATGGGGTCTAAAACAGGGATGCGGGAAGATAAAAGGCAGTAACAGCCAATAAATGACCTTTTTGGTCAAAAAATAGCTATTGTATCGCTATAAATCTGATTTTTTGCCCTTTTTGTCTTTCAGAAGTTGATTTAACTTAGTGTCAGCAGAAGTCCCTCGCTTTTAGCGATGGGATGAATGCTGACCAGCATATAGACAATTCTATAAAGTTGTGTTATCATAAATATAGATTCTTGATAACAGCCATGTACAAAGCATATAAATTCACAATAAAACCCAATACCGAGCAAGAAATAGCCTTAGCTAAAGGCTTCGGCTGTTGTCGCTGGTTTTGGAACTATTCCTTGAATTTATGCCAAGAAACCTATAAAACCACAGGAAAAGGGCTAACACGAAACTATATTCAGGGACTATTGCCTAGTCTCAAAAAAGAATATGAGTGGTTGACAGATGCTTATTCTCAGTGCTTACAGGTTGTTGCTTTGAACTTATCGCAAGCTTATCAAAATTTCTTTGAAAAACGGGCTAGATTACCAAGATTCAAGTCCAAACATGGTAGGCAATCAATTAGCTATCCAGCTAATGTCAAGTTTGAAGGTGACTACCTCAAATTACCGGGTAAAGTTGGATTAGTTTATTGTGTGCGTCATCGGGAATTTGAAGGAACAATTAAAACCGTTACTATCTCAAAAACTCCAGACGGTAAATACTACGCTTCTATTTTAGTTGATGACGAATTGGAGTTGCCTGAGACATCAAAGGATGGCAAAGGCATAGGAATTGATTTAGGACTTACTCATTTTGCCATTACCAGCAATGGTAGTAAGTATGAGAATCCTAGACATTTAGCTAAACATCAACGTAATTTAAAGCGTAAACAACAAAAGTTATCCCGTAAAAAGAAGGGAAGTAACAACCGTCAAAAAGCTAGACGTAAAGTAGCTAAAGTTCACTCTAAAATCTCAAGATGTCGTGAGGATTTTCTCCACAAGCTATCCCGTAAGATAGTTAACGAAAACCAAGTTATTGCGGTAGAAAATCTCAATGTTAAAGGCATGGTACGCAATCATAATTTAGCTAAGGCTATTAGTGATTGTGGTTGGGGAATGTTTTGTACAATGCTTAAATACAAGGCAGAATGGGAAGGAAAAACTTATATCGAAGTTGATAGGTTTTTCCCTAGTTCTAAAACTTGTAATGTCTGTCTAAATCAAGTAGCGAGTTTACCACTTGATGTTAGAACATGGACTTGTGAGCATTGCAAAACAACCCATGATCGTGATATAAATGCGGCGATAAACATCAAAAATAGACCTCTTGCATAATTTTTTTATGGTATAATATAAGGTTTTGCTTTTTTCTCAATTCTTAGATTGAAGTGGAAAAAAGAATAAAATGTGATCTTAGGTCAGGAAATCATCTATAATTTTGCTATGTTTATTAGCAAA